>JAGQJP010000024.1 GCA_020430585.1 Myxococcales bacterium
CGTCGACCATCTGACCGGCGTTCATCTCGACGACCAACATCCCGCGCACGCGTTCGGCGAGCTGCGCCAGGCGCCGACTGGGATAGGGCCAGAGCGTCACCGGACGCAGCAGCCCGACGCGCAGTCCGAGCTGTCGGGCATGTTTGACGACGGACTGGCAGATCCGGCCGCAGGTGCCGAAGGCGACGAGCAGCAGGTCGGCATCGTCGGTCTCGATCTCCTTGAAGCGCACCTCGCTGGCTTCGATTCGGCGTAGCTTCTCTTGCAGTCGCAGATTGGTCCGCTCGAGGTTCTCGGCGCCGAGGTAGAGTGAGGTGATCACGTTGCGCTCGCGGCCTTTCGCGCCCGTGAGGGCCCAGGCTGGACGCTGATCCGCCGGTCGCATCGGCTTCATCGGCGGGAGCTCGGCGGGCTCCATCATCTGTCCGATCGAGCCGTCGGCGACGACCATCGCGATCGTGCGGTAGCGCTCGGCGAGCTCGAACGCGAGCCCGACGTGGTCGATCGCTTCTTGAACGTTCGCCGGCGCGAGGACGATCATGCGGTAGTCGCCGTGCCCCGCCATTTTTACCGCCTGAAAGTAGTCGCCCTGCGAGGGCTGCACGTTGCCGAGGCCCGGACCGCCGCGCATGATGTTGATCAAGACCGCCGGTACCTCGGAGCAGGCGATGTAGCTCAGCCCCTCTTGCATCAGACTGATCCCCGGACTCGACGAGGAGGACATCACGCGCGCCCCGGTGCACGCGGCGCCGTAGACCATGTTGATCGAAGCGATCTCGCTCTCGGCTTGCAAAAAGACGCGCCCCTCTTCGACCATCCGCTTGGAGAGGTGCTCGAGCACCTCGGTCTGCGGCGTGATCGGATAGCCGAAGAACGCTTCGAGACCCGCTCGCACGGCGGCCTCGGCGATCGCGACGTTGCCTTCGAGAAGTTGTTTGACCATCGAGGACTCCTATGCGGGGACCGCGGCTTGTTTGCTGCGCTTGCGCTCGCGGTATACGCGGAAGACGACGTCCGGACACATCACGGCGCAGACGGCACAGCCGGTGCAGCTCTTCACGTCGATCACTTCGACCGGGCGGTAGCCGATCGCGTTGAAGCGAGAGGTGGAGAGCTGCAGGATTTTCGGGGGACAGGCATCCACGCAGAGCCCGCACCCTTTGCAGCGGTTCTCGTCGATCTGCACCATTCCGCGCGCCATCGGTCCCTCCTCGCGCCCGTCGTCGTCGACCTGTAGGCGGCATGGCTGGCCGAGTCACGCGATCGGCAGCCTTCGCCCCGAGCATATCAAGCGCCCCGACAAATGCATTGACGTGGGTCAAACCCCGGGCTTGATCGTCGTCAAGCGAGCAGCGGATCAGCGTCCGTTGGCTATTCTCCAGCGCACGACGATCCCCGCGGGCGTCATCTCGACGGCGTGGACGGTCATCTCCACACTCGCGTGGCCGATCCGGAAGCGCTTGGGAAGGACGAGGGTCCGGATCGCGTCGAGGGCGGCGGCCCATTTGTGTTCGTGGTTCCAGGCGCCGATACGGAACATCAGATTGCCGCTCGTCTTGACCGGACGGAAGCGGGAGATGCGCAGCTTGAGGCGATTGGGGCCGCCGTTGTCGTCGAGCCAGACCCGAAGCCGACCAGCCAAGGTGAGTACCCCGGCGGGGTAGGCGAGGTGCCAGACCCGAAGCAGCAGCACTCCCGGCCGCTCGCCCCAGCCGAAGGTGATGTGCAGAGGCCCCTCGGGATCGGCGTCGCCCTTGCGATTGTACCGCGGGGCGATCAACCCGTGCCCCAAGGCCCAGTGCAGCACGCCGACGATCGTCTGACCGGGGACGAGGACGCTGATCGAGCCCGGCTCGCTCGTCGGCAGCTCCAAGCGTTTCTCGGTGCGATAGAGGGTCGTCGTCAGTCGCATCACCACGCCGTTCGGGCAGGAGGTGAGACGAAACTGCTTGAGGGGCAGCCGCCCCGCCTTGACGAGCGACGGGAGGGGCAGACGGAAGCGGGTGAAGGCTTCGAGGGGCAGGCGCCGGACCAGACCGGTGAGTTGGGTCGAGAGCTGTCCCTCGAGTTGGGTCAAGAGCATCTGTAGCTGATCGCGTAGGACCAGCGCCATCGGTCCCATCTTCCGCGCCAGCTCGTTTTCGACGAGCTTTTTCCAACCCGCGGGCCAACGCACGGTGATTTGCTGCGCCTGGGTCGTGCGGATCGTGACGATCAGACGATCGCCCCTGACGTCACCGATGAGGGGGACCTGCGCCCGCAATCGGACATCGCGGAAGACGCGATTGAGCAGCTGGACATCCGCCGAGAGCTCCCAGACCGCGTCGTTCGTGCAGCGATCGGGCGCCGAGGGGGCGATCGTGATTCGGCGTACGACGACGCTCGGCGCTGGGATTCCGGTCACCGGGACCGTCGCGCGCAGCGGTCGCTGGGCCAGGCTCATCGCCAGCAGTGCGTTGAAGGTCGCCGTCGGCGTCACGAGCAAAAGGTGGTCGCCGCTGGCGTCGCGGCCAGGGAAGGTCATCACGCGCTGATAGTCGCGTCGTACGGTCTCGACGCCGGCGCAGCTGAGCGTCACGAGGGCGCTGAGGGCGAGGATCCAGAACTTCGAGTTGTCGAACGGTCCCATGGTTATGATACGCTGTCCGTGGTTGTCGTCGCGCTCGATTCTACCGCAGCCAGCGTTCCGAACCAAGGGGGTCTGCGATGCGTAGCGCCATCTGGGTCGCCGTATTTTGGGTCTGTGCTTCCGTCTCCGGCTGTTTTCGAACGTCGCGCCACGGGCTGGTCGTCGAGACCGACGCGGGCATCTCGGCCGATGGCGGCGACGTCCCTGGCGAGGTCCGGGACGTCGGCGGCGACGACGGGCGTCATCTTGGCGATCCGGCGCCGTTCGACCTCGTCGACGCAGCGTCGCCCGACCTGGCGAATGAGGGTGACACCGGGCACGTCGATCTGGCGGACCTCTCGGTCGATCCGCGCGACGGGCAGGATCTCGAATGCGGCTGCGGGCTCTGCGAGCCCATCGCGCCCTCTACGCTTCTCGTCGGCGACTGGGGCTACTGGCTGCCGATGGATGCCTCCGATCTCTTCCTCGCCCGTCGCTTTCGCGCAGCGGGATGGCTCGAGTCGGATGCCGCTCGGCTCTTCATCGGCCAGCTCGCTCCGGGCTTCCAGCGCACCGTCGGTCACTATCGCGATCTCGTGATCAGCGGCGAGATGTACGCCTATCAAGCCCCAGGTCTGCGTTTCGAAGAGCGAAACCCCTCGAGCGGTGAGCTTCAGATCGTCGAGACGCCGTACACGATTTTCACCCCCGAGGGAGGCGAGCTCGACTACATCGGGTCGACGGGATATCAGGCGCCGCCTGAGCGGCTGAGCTTCGACGTCTTCCACAACCTGCCGATCGACAGCATCCGCTACGGTCGCATCCAGCGGCGCTATCACCGCCCTGCCGTCTGTAACGGCGAGGCGCTGACGCTCCTCGAAGAGTCGGAGGTGTTCTACAGCTTCGACACCTTGCCCTGGGAGGGCGGTGACGGGACGCTACACGTGCACTATAGCGTCAAGTGGCGTCCCAACCCGACGAGCCCGCTGCAGACCAAGAGCGGCGATTTGAAGCTGAGCTTCAAGCTCGCACCGCTCCCATCGAGCGCCGCGATGCTCGAGCTGATCGACGTCTGGAAGGCGATCGACGACAGCGCGTTCTGGGACTGCGACGGAGGATACTCGGTCTGCGATGCGGCCTATGCTCAGATCACCGCCAGTCGATTCTATCTGGGCGTCAACGGCGGGTTCATGATCCCGATCAACGCGCCGATCTGGCATCCCATCCCCGCGACGGCGGACGATCTCGAGGTTCCGAGCGGCGCATTTCTGATGGGCAGCCCAGAGGGCATTGGCCGCGCCGACGAGCACCCGCAGCGCAGCGTGACGTTGGCGCCCTTCCGCATCGATCGCACCGAGGTTCGAATCGGCGACTACAAGGCTTGCGTCAAGGCCGGATTCTGTACCGATCCCGAGATGATCGGTGCGGGAACCTTCGAGAAGCGGTACAGCGATCCGGGCTTCGCCGACCGCCCGATCCAGTTCGTCACCTGGGGACAAGCGCTAACCTATTGCGTTTGGCGCGGGAAGCGATTGCCCACCGAGGCCGAGTGGGAGAAGGCGGCGCGCGGCACCGATGGCCGGCGTTTTCCCTGGGGCGACGTCGACGATCCGACGCTCTATTACGCGGGCCTCGATTCGTTGGTGCCCGTCGAGAGCTATCCCGACGGCAAGAGCCCGTACGGCGCCCTCAACATGCTGGGCAATGCGCCGGAGTGGGTCCTCGACTGGTACGATCCGACCTACTATCTCAACGGATCGCTCACCGATCCCGAAGGCCCGACGACGGTTTCCGACGATCAGCGCGACAATCGTGTGATCCGCGGCTTCTGGGGCTTGTCGGAATCACCCTACCTCGCGCGCCGGATGTCGTACTTCGAGCTCCAGATCTTCTCATCCACCGCGCCCTACGGCATCGGGTTCCGCTGCGCGCGCTGAGTGCGAAGGGGCGCTGGCGGAGCGCGAGTCCTTCCGCGGAGGCGATCAGCGGGCGATGAGGCGCTGGATGGGGGCGCGAGTCGGTCCGCGAACGCGCTCAGCCCGCCCGCCGTGTGTCATTCGAAGCCAATAGGCGTGAAGCCCGCTGTTGTAGCGCGCGGGCTCGGCTGGCGATCTGGCGATGCATCTCGTCGGCTTCCTCGTAGCGCGTGAGCATCTCGTCGAAGAGGCGTTGCGATGCCGTTTCGTCGCCGGCCTCTGGCGTCTCTGCGCTCTGGAGCGCCAGGGCGAGCATCCCGGTCAGCCGATTGCTGCCCGTCGTCGCTTCCCGCACGACGTGGGGTAACAGCTCTTCCGGCAGGTAGCGGATCGCGCCTGCGCAGGCGAGGGCGAGCTCGGTCGATTGCGAGGGGTACTCGCTCTGGAAGTAGAGACAGCCGAGATAGTCCGCCTCCGACGACAGATACCGCGCGACCGTTCGAGGATCGGGGCCTCGTTGGAGACGGACCAGGCGCAGGCCATCAGCGGCTTCGAGCTCGGTCACGGAGAACGGGGCGGCGAAACGGGCGAGCTGCTGATCGAGTGAGCCGAGGATCCGCGTCGCGATGCGCAGCGGTTCACGGCGGGTGCCGACGATGCGTTCGCCCCCCGCTGGCTCTCCGTGCGACATCGCGGCGGTGCTCACGCGCATCAGGGCGTCGTGCAGCTCGTCGTCGTCGGCGGCCATCGCGCGATAGTCGTGGAGCAAGCGCATCGGCCAGAGGCTGATCGCGGTGGCGAGCAACAAGGCGAAGTCAGCAGCTTCCTCTCCCTCGACGAAGAGGCAGCCGAGATCCTCGATGTCGTCGAAGCGGTGCAGCACCGCGGTCGCCTCGAGGGCCCGCGCCTCGAACTCGGCGATCACGAAGCCCTCTCCCTGCTGGGCACGGGAGAGGGTCAGCACCGGCTGGAGCTTGTGAGCGATTCGTTCGAATGACAACGAGGTGTTGGCGATCAACGCGAGCATCTCGCCATGCTGCCAGGTTTCCGGCGTTCTGTCGAGCGTCGGGTTCCCCTTCGTCACGCCGAGGACACCCGAATCGGCGCGTGCCGCGCGTCGAGGCGTCGCGTTGCTGCGTGTCAGCGCGACGGTGGCGCGCCGCCGCCGGAGGCGCCGCCGGATGAGCCTCCGCCGGATCCGCCTCCACCGGACGCTCCGCCGGAACCACCGCCTGACGCGCCGCCGCCACCGGATGCGCCGCCAGCGGATGCTCCGCCGGATGAGTCGCCGCCGGATGAGCCGCCAGCGCTCGCTCCGCCGCTCTCTCCGCCGCTCGAGCCGCTCGCGCTCGCTCCGCCGGCGTCCGAGCCTCCAGCGCCCGAGCCCGATCCGCCGGAGGCCGAGTCTCCGCTCCCTCCGCCGCTCGCTCCAGAACCCGCGCTGTCGCCCGAGCCTCCGCTCGCTCCGCCACCCGAGCCGCCGCTCGAGCCCGCCGAGGCCCCGGAACCGCCACCGCTGCCACCGCCGCTGGCGCCGCTGGAACCGCCGGCACTCGCGCCAGCGCCTCCGCCGGAGGAGCCGCCAGACGCGCCAGCTGCGCCGCCGCCCCCGCCGCCTCCGCCTCCCGAGGCTCCTGCGGCTCCTGCAGTCGTGGCGCCGCCGGCGCCTCCTCCAGCGGCCGCGGGCCCACCGCCCATCGCGCCCGCTCCGCCGCCGCCGGCCGCGGCGATTTGCCCATAGATCCCCTTGAAGCTGCTCGCCACCTTGGACAGGAGCGTCGATTTCACTTCGCTGATCTGCTTCTCGGCTCCCTTGAGCTTGGCGAGCACCTGCCCGGCCCGCTGAACGGTTTCGGACTTCGCCGACTGGCCGCTGAGGCTGCCGGCCTCTCCCGCTGCGCCCTGAATCGCCCCCGTGAGCTGAGCGATGGCTCCGTCGGCCTCTCCGGTCAGCCCGGCCGCCGCCTGTTCCGCGGCGCCGGCCGCCTGCCCCTGTGCCCCGGCGTTCCCCCCCAGTTTTGCCGCGGCCGCTCCGGTGATCGCCGACTTGCCCGTATTGATCGCCCCGCTCACCGCTTCCTTTAGACTGTTCGCCTTGGCGGCCAGCTGCTCGCCGACCTGCGAGAAGCGCGCGGCGGCGGCATCCATCGTCACACCGAGCTCGTCTTCCCAACCGCCACCAGCCTTCGACTTCAGATCGTTGACCCGGTCGAAGCTCGCCTGGTGGGTCGCCTTGTACGAGGCGAGGGAGGCCTTCTTCTGCTCACCCATCTGGTTCGCCTGGGCGAGCGCCGCCTCGGTCTTGGCGAGCTCGGCGGTCGCCTCCGCCTCCATCTGGGCGTTCTGCTGGTTCACCGCCTCGGCGCGTTGGTTCATCTGATCGGCCTGCGTTCCGTGCTGTGTGAACACCGCGATCCCGCGGTCCGCCTTGGCATCGGCCTGTTGCAGGGCGGCATTCGTCTGGGCGTCCTTTTCGTCAGCCTGGGCGCCACCTTCTTGAGCTTTCGAAAGGCCGGGCGCGACCAGCGCGATGATCGGCTCCATGATCGCGTTGGCGATCGCCTGTTTGATGTCGTCGAGCCAGCCGTTGAGCCAGTCGATCGCCAGGTCGACGAGCTCGCTGATCGGCCAGATCGCCGACGATGGGCCCGTCTTCCCCGGTGCACCGCTCTTGGCCCCAGAGCCTTTGCCGTGCGCCTTCTTGCTGTGCCCGTCGGCCTGCTCCTTGCCAGCCTTCATCTGCTTGTTCTTGTTTGCCTTCGCTTTCTGCGCGGCTTTCTTCTGCGCGTTCTTACCCTTCTGCGCCGTGGACTTCCCTTTCTCGCCTTCGGCGTTGGATTTGTGCGCCGCCCCGCTGGACTTGACTTGCCCCGCCTGCTGCTTGCCGGCCTGAGCCTTTTGAATCTTCTTCTGCAGCTGCGCTTTCTGTTTGGTCAGCTCGCCCTTCTGCTTCTCGATCTTGTCCGGCATGTCGGGGTGATACGACTCGCCGCCGGCGGGTCGCGCCGTCTGGATCGGCTGCTTCGGTGGGCTCTGGATCTGCTGCTGCAGCTCCGAGAGGACATCGCCGGCGGACTCGGCGATCCCTCCCGCGTCGCCGCCGGAGGCACTGGCGACCAGTGCGTC
>JAGQJP010000293.1 GCA_020430585.1 Myxococcales bacterium
ACATATCAATACTAGTTGATTTCAATTGAAATGGCCAGCAAAAATGATGCCTACGGTGGCGGGCGATCGCGAGATTCCGAGGGGTGTGGCGCCCGAGTTTGCTGGTCTCGACGCATGTTCGAGTGCCGCAGAGGGCTGTCGGACCATGTCGAGCTACCCACGCGCGTGTCCTATCTCGCCTCTCGGTCTCGCCGAGGGTTGGTCTGTCGCCGCTTCCCTATAACCGGCAAGTCCGGTACTCTATTTCCGAATCACTCGGAGGTGCCCATGCAGCGTTCCCTCAGCGGCCGGATCGGCCGATTCGTCGCCTTTGTGCTCCTCGTCTGCGGCTTCTCGTCGTGCGATCGGCCGCTTCGGGATTCGGTGACCTATGGTCGCGTCGACTACCTGATCGTCTACTCCGACGACGTCGACAACAGCGTGCTCCTCGAGGCCCTCGACGATCTTCGCCTCTATCTCCTGCGGATGGGGGCGCCGTCGGTGCGCCTGGTCTCGGTCGCCTCGGGCGGTTGGTCCACCTTCGAGCAGAACGCCGAGCTCGGCGTGATCGTCCTCTCGGGCGACTGGTTCTCGCCCCACTCGATCGTGTCGACGGAGAAGCGCGCCTCGCTGAGCGGCGACGCCTTCATCGTCGCGGGGGACGAACGCGACGGAACGCTGCGCATCGAGCTCGTCGCCAACAACACGCGCGCCCAGATCTACTCGGTGTACCATCTGGCGCAGCTTCTCGGCGTGCGCTATTTCCATCCCGAAGAGGAGCACGTCCCGACGAGCATCACGCTGCCTCCGCGTCCGTTCGAGCTCGTCGAGGTCCCGAGCTACAAATATCGCGGGTTTCACCTCCATCGCACCCACCCCGTCGAGCTGCTCGACGACTTCGACGCCACCGAGCCAGCCGCCTTTCGGCGGGCCAAGAACTTCCTCAAGTGGCTGGTCAAGAACAAGCAGAACTATTGCAGCGGGACGGGCGGAACCAATGCCGAGCTCAACGAATACCAGCGCTCCGCGGGCTGCATCCGCCTAGGGGGGATCTCGTTGACGAACATCCAGCAGGGCGGAAAGCCGTTGCTCAACCCGACCGACTCCCTCGAGCTGAACCTCGAGAAGATTCGCGGTCGTCTCGAGGAGATCTTCTCCGATCCGTCGACGATCCCCGAGATCTTCGGCGTTAGCGCCTCGGACACCGAGGTCTTCAACTCCGACGCGACCAAGGACCAGATCTACGACTGGCTGCGCTTCGCCACCGAATGGGTCCACGACCATCACCCCGACGTCTACATTCTCAACAACGTCCACATCACCAAAGAAGAGGTGATCCCCGAGCTGGGAGTCGACGTCAACCTGGTCGACACCCTCTTGCCGTCCTATGTCAACCTCAAGCTCCACACCGTGATGTTCTACGGTCTCAACGGCCCGGCCCCGGCATACGGCCACACGACGTTCGAAGATCGCTATCAGCTCTTCGACAGCGAGCTGGCAAAGGGCCGCCGGATGTGGTACTACCCCGAGTCGTCGTGGTGGCTCACCTTCGACAACGCCGTGCCCCTCTTCCTCCCGCTCTACATCAAGATGCGCCACGAGGACCTGAAACTGCTCGAACCCTGGATCCCGCGTGGGATCGACGGACACCAGACCTTCACCTCGGGCCACGAGTGGGGCTACTGGATGACGGACTACTGCATCATCCGCATGAGTTGGTCGAACTCGGTCGACTGGAAGGCCTGTCTCGCCGACATCGCAGCGCCGATGGGGGCGATTGGGCCGACCGTCGCCAGCGTGGTGACCGATCTCGCCGACTACCAGAAGGAGACGCTGATCGAACGCGACCTGATGCGCTGGGTCGTGGGGGAAGACGAGCTGGCCGAGCTCGGTTCGGGCACCGACAAAGCCGCTCACGTCGTGCGCCTGCCGTTCACGCGCTTGTCGAGCTATGATCAGGACGAGATCGACACCTTTCGCCAGAAAGATCTGCTCGACATGAGCGAGATGGAGGGGAAGTACAAGTCGTTTCTCGATCGCCTGCTACCCCTCGAGCCGAACGTCGAACCGCCAGGCCTCGGGGTCTACTTCGAGATCGTCGATGGCACCGAGATCGATTATCTGCGGGCGAAGCAGATCCGTCTGCTCTATGAGGGGCTCCTCGACGCACGCGAGGCGCTGCTGAACGGCGACGCGGTGCTGCTCAAGAGCGCGAAGCAGCGCCTGAGTGACGCCCGCGACGTGACGCAGCTGGCGACGAGCGTCGTCCGCCGTCGCGAACGGTTCTATCGCTATCCGCTCCCGCTCTCGACCGAGGGAAGCCGCGACGAGCCCGTGCCGAATCGGACCTCCTACCCCTTCCGGATCCACTCGGACACGCACACGCTCTTCTTCTGGCATCGTCGGGACGAGCAGGCCGCGGCTGTCCTCGCCGCCCTCGAGAAACAGCTGGTCGAGGCTCACGATGTGCTCACCCGCGTCGATTCGCCGTTGGTGCTCAGCTTCAGCGCTCTCGTGAACCCCACGGCGCTCGTCGATTTCGGCGATGGGACGACGCTCCCCGTCGCGACGGCTCAGTCCCATCTCTTCTCTGGCGAGGGGATCTACACCGTCGCCCTGCGCGATGCGTCCGACACACTGTTGACGTTCAGCGTCGCGGCGACAGCCGAGCGCTTTCGCTTTCCGATGAAATCGCTGACGATCATCGCACCGAAAGAGGCGGCGTCGGCGATTTTCCTGATCCGCGGGGTTCTGCCCGACGTCTTCATCGGAGACGGCAAAGTCGCGGCGTTCGCCCACGACGCCGATCGGAACCAGGTCCCCGATCTCGGTAGCGTAGTGAAGCTCGACAAGAGCGGTGGCGGGTTTGCGCCATTCGACTGGCGTGTCGAGCTCGTCGGACAATCGGTGACGTTCTATCAGATGGCGCTGACCCTCGACCGATCGGGCGCAGTACCGCACCTACGGCTCGAGGCCAAGCTCGACAAGCAAGAGCTGATTCGCTTCATGGTTCAGTTGGGCGGGCATATCGATGCGGCAAGCGTCGAGAGCATACTCGCCTCGATCTTTCCCGCACCGACACTCGAGGATGGGCGCGAGCTCTACTCGATCGAGGCCGAATTGACCGCCGCCCCGTAGAGCCACCTCGACATCGATTCAGTCGTCGTCGCCCCAGAACCCGTCGTCCTTCCGTCGACGTGGCGAATCGTCGTCGACGTAATCATCGTCGTCGCCGCCATCGTAGCGGTCGTCGTCTACGAACTCTTCGTCCGAGGCGGCACCAGCGGCTTCTCCGGTTTCCCACTCGCCCTCTGTGCCTTCCAAGTCGTCGTCAAAGCCGCGCTGAGTGCGATCGCGCTGCATTTGCGGCTTGCACGAGGGGCAATACGAGATCATCGACAGCATCGAGTTGCCGCCGAATTTGCTCGCTTTTTCATCGCTGAAGTACCACTCCTCGCCGCAGTTTTGGCAAGTGTACTGGTTCTGGTCCATTGTCATTCTCCTTCTCGGAATGCAATAAGTTGGACATGGATAGCCGAATTTTATACCGAAACGAATTCCAAAGTGGAGAGAAATCGACGCCTGCGGCGCCAATCACGATATTTGTCGATCGCGGACGGTGGCGTGCAACCTTCCGTCGCTTCCGTCTGGCTGTGGTATACTGGGTTCGCCGTCGTCTGAGTGGAGGGCGCACGCGGGTTGCAATAGCCCGGAATCGCTCTTGATTGTTTCCATCTCGGCGAGACGGGGAGGAGTCGTGATGAGCCCGGAGCCGACGCGTGCCTTCGACATCGATTGGGAGTCCGACGATCCCTTGGTTCGCGGGCAGCTCCACATGTACACCAAGCAGTACGAGCTCGCCGAGGATGCGTACGCGGCCGCGCTAGACGCCGACCCACACTGCGTCGAAGCCTACAGCGGGCTTGCACGCCTGCACTTCCTGCTCTACAACATCGGAAAAGCCTGGGAGCACACGAGCAAAGGCTTGGCGATCGCCCCCAACAGCGGGTGTCTCCACGCGATGGCGGCGATGCTCACCCTGCTCAGCGATCCCGCGGGCGCGCGTCAGCGCATCGCCCAGGCCGAGGCGCTCGACCCCGAGCATTCGTTGGTGATGCTCGCCAAGGGGCGAATCCTCGCCAGCGAAGGGCACTACGAGCAGGCGGTGGAGGTCTTTCGCGCGAGCAGCGAGCGAGTCCCCGATCTGGTCAAGCCGATCCACCTGCTGAACCTGAGCGTCAACCTCGCGGAGCTGGCGCGTCGCACGGGTTCGCGAGAGGCTCGCCACGAGGCGATCGAAGGCTTCACGCGCGTTCTCGACTGCAATGCCCGCTGGGAGTTCGCCTACGTCGCCGCGCTGAGCAGCCTCAAAGACCTGGCCGACGCGGCGCAGCTCGTGGCGATCGCCGAGCGAGGATACGCCGAATTCCCCCAATCTCCAGCGATCGCGTTCTTGGCGCTGCGGCCGTTGATTCAGGTCGGACGCGTCGAAGATGCCTTGGCCCTGGGGACGGCTCTCGCCGACCGCTGCCGCAACGACGTTCCGTTGCTGATCGGTCTGGCGGAGATCCTCTACGAATACGATGGCGCCGACGAAGCGGAGGCGCTCCTGCTCTATGCCGATCAGCACAATCCACACAACCCGGCCGTCGCCAAGGGCTTGATCGCGCTCTACGACGCGACCCAGCAGCCCGAGAAGAAGGCGAAGTGGGAGCGCGAGCTCCCCTGAAGGTGCTCGAATGCGCCCGGTCTACACGACGTTTCACGATGACGCCTTTCATTACACCTGTCACGGCTGTGGCCTCTGTTGCCACGGAAATGGCCTCGTGATGGACATGGAGCGCGAAGGGGTGCAGATGCTCCGCCGCTACCCCGCCCTGCGCTACTTCGTCGTCCGCTCCGGGCGACTGACGTCGCTCGAGAACGCCCACGATCGCTGCTGGTTTCTCGCCGACGACGCCCGCTGCGGGATCGAGCTCGAGCTCGGGAAAGATCAGAAGCCCTTTCTCTGCAATCTGTTCCCCTACAAGCCGATCGGCGAGCACCGCGGCGTGCTGATCGTCACGCTCAACACCCTCTGCCCGATGCACCTCGACGCCAACCCACGCTCGACATCGCTCACCCGCGCGGGGTTCGAGCGCGAATACGAGCGATTGGACATCGCCTCGATGGGCACCCTGATCAAGCCCCTCGGCGACGTCGCTCTCGACCTCGACCGCGAGGAGGAGATCAAGAGCTGGTGCGCCGATCCAACCGCCGCTCCGCCCTATCTCGAGCTCGTCACGCGTCAGCTCGCCCTGACGTCGAGCGGTTGCGCGACGGATCCCGAGGGCGATCTCGCCCGCACGAGGAGGCGCTGGAGCGAGCTCTTCGGGCTCGAGACGGAGCCCCACGACGAGGGCGATCGCGACGTGGACCGACTGATGATGGTGCTGACGCCGCTGTTGCGGCTCGAGATCGGCGGCGACGCACGGCGAAAAGCGCTCACGCTGATGGGGATCGATGTGCTGGCGCGCCAGATTCGGACGCTCGCGGGCCGAATTCGGCCGACTCAAATTACGGCGCTGCGGACGAGAGTGCCCTTGCTCCGTTTTCTCGTCGCCCTCGACGAGATTCCGCGGCCCTCTCGTCGCAGAGGCGCAAAAACGACGAGCGCGCCGCAGAGCGAACGGATGCGCCGGGCACGGGCGAAGCTCGAGGGCGCCCTCGCCAGCAATCATCACTATCGATTGACGACGTACGAGCTGTTGCGCTCTCTCGCGCTGCCGCCCGAGCTGTTGATCGAGCTCTGCCTCTCCCTCTGGCCCGAGTCCCGACCGTTGCGCGTTTTCCCGACGAGTTGACCCGTCGCGTGGCGGCGAAGCCCGCTTGACAAGGCGCCGACGCGAAGGCTACGATACGGTTCGCACACGAACATACAGCCCAGGACATCAGCCATGACGCAGATGGACGACAAGCATTCCATCAATTTCGACTCGGACGACCTCGTCGAGCGCGCCGAGTTGTACGCTTATGCCCAACAGTTCGATCTCGCCGAAGACGAGTACCGCGAGGCGCTCGCCGAGGATCCGAACAACGCCGACGCGTACCTCGGATTGATTCGCATGCACTTCATCATGCGCGACTTCGACAAGGCCCAAGCGGTCAGTGATGAGGGCTTGACGAAGCTGCCCGAGAGCGCGCCGATGCATTCGGCTCGGGCGTTGCTCCTGCTCGCGAAGAACCAGCTCGAGCCAGCGGAGCAGTCGCTGGCCAAGGCGGATGCCCTCGACGCCGAGCACTATCACGTGAAGTACGCCCACGGGCGCCTACTGATGGAGCAGTGCAAGTATACCGCAGCGGAGCAGGCCTTTCGCGCCGCGACCGAGTGCGCCCCCGCGGTTGTCGCACCGTTCTGTTACATGCAGGTTGGAACCGCGCTCGTCGAGCAAGCGAAGCTCGAATGGTCCGAAGAGACGGCGCAGCACGCGGTCAACGCGTTCCTGCGAGCCCTCGAGATCATGCCGCAGTGGGAGTTCGGCTACTGCCTGGCGATCAGCAATCTGAAGCAGCACCCCGATCCCGAGGTGCCGCTCTCGATCGCCGAACGGGGCCTGGTCGAGTTTCCCGCCTCCCAGGCGATTCCCTTCGTTGCGCTCAATCCCTTGATCCGCGCGGGTCGCCTCGAGGATGCCGAGTACGTCTACACCGAGGCCCTGCCGCTGATCAAAGAGAACGTCCCGGCCTTGATCGCTCTGGCGGAGACGATCGCCGAGTTTCCGCCGCTCTACTCCTACGCGCTGAACGTGCTCGAGTTCGCCGACAGCCACAACCCGAACGATGTCTCGATCGCCCAGAGCTTCGTCCTTCTGCACACGGCGATGGGCAACGCCGAACAGGTCGCCCGCTGGAAAGCGCGCGTCGAAGAGCTGCGCCAGTCGTTGGCCACCTTCTGAGCACGGTTTCCACGATTTTCGGGCGACGGGGTATTGGATGACGCTCCAGCAGTTTCAACTCACACGGCATCTGGTCTTGACTCCCGCCCCGAGCACCGATGAGCTGGTCGCCCACAATCTGGCACAGCGCACCACCCTCGAGCTCACGCTCGTCGAGTGGCGAGCGCTCGGCCGCTTCGGCGCAGCCCCCACGCCGCTCGAATCGCGAGAGACGGAGCCCGGTTCGCTCGCGCAGCGCGCCATCGAAGCGCGGATTCTCGTCGAGCTCCCCGAGGCCGTGAACCTCGAGATGCGGACCGCGCAGCTGCGGTTCGAGCTGACGCGGCTCTTGCGTTTGAGCACGCGCCTGCCAAAAGCGCAGTTCGAGGGCTACGTGCGCAGTCTCGCCGCCGAGAGGCCGTCGGCCTGCGGTCTCCTGGAGCTGGCCCAGACCTTTTTCCGCGCCTTCAATCGAGCGCGCTATCCCCTCGCCGTGCGCTACTATCAGCCGTGGTACATCGGGATCTGTCAGCGCTACCTGATCGGGCTCTTCGACGATCTCAGCGCCTTCTTCGAGCAGGTCCATCGCTCGCCGCAGACGGCGTACGCGATCGATCCCGAGCTCTGCCTGGATGGGATGCGTCGGCCGAGCTGCGACCCGATCCTGAACCAGCTGCCGATCATGCCCGTCTCGACGACGGCGCGGGCGATGCACGTAGCGGCCCAGCTCTCCGAGGGCGCGCGGGTGCTGATCCTCGGCGATGACGATCTCGTCAGCCTGGCGCTCGGGAGCGCGCGCCCCGATCTGGCGATCGATGTCGTCGAGGTCGACGAGCGGCTCCTTGCCGTCTTGCGTGAGGGAGCCGCCCGCCGCCGCCTGGGAAACGTGAGCTACTATACGGTCGATCTCTGCGAGGGTCTCCCCGACGAGATGTGCGAGGCCTACGACGCGGTGATCACCGATCCGCCCTACAATGCGGCGGGAATGACCGCCTTCATCGTCGAATCTCGGCGGGCGATGCGACGCGAGACGGCGATTCCGACGCGCCTCTACCTGTCGACGAACCCCGAGCTGATCTTCGATCGGCAGCAGCTCTTCATCGATCTCGAGGAGAACCGGATGGTCGTTCTCGAGCGCCATCGGCACTTCAATCAATACCCGATCCTGCCCAATTTTCTCGAAGAGAACGTCTTCGACTTCATGGGACGCTTCGGTTATCCGATCAAGGCGCGGCAACAGCTTCTGGCGTGCCCGTACTACTATTCGGACCTCTTCGATTGCGTCTTCGTCGAGGAGGCGCGGACCCAATCGGCTTGGCCCGCGGCGAGTTGAGAGGCGAACATGAGCATCGTGATCCACAGCGTCGACGAGTGTCACTACCAGACCGCCAGCGAGCTCGTGGCCGAGAGCCTGGCTCGCGAGGAGTCGGCGCACAACCGCGAGAGTGATGAGGAGCGGCTCGAGACCGCTCGCCATCAGGTGCGCTATTGTCTCGACCATCCAGAGCTGCGCCATCTGGCCCTGCTCGAGGACAACGGCCGAATCGTGGGGTTCGCGGCGTTTCAGATCTCGAACGTGATCGAGATGGGGCGGATCGCGGTGCTCTCCGATCAATTTGCGGGAAAGATGCTCGGCGGCTTCGAACGGGCGCTTCCGGCGATCGAAGAGCACCTCGCGGCGAACGATTTCAACTCGCTCTCGATCACCCTGGGGCCCGAGCAGGTCGCCTACGGTGGGCGGCTCGTCGCGCGCGGCTTCGTCGAGTCGGACTGGCAGTTCTACTACCTCGAGACGAACAGCATCAAGGTCTTTCGGCTGATCGCCGCCGCCCAGACGTCGCTACCCGAGGGATATACCTTTCGCTGGGCCACCGAGGACGACGTCCCCGAGGTCTGTACGCTGATGGTGCCCTTTCTCACCGATCACAAGATTACGCACCCACCCGAGCTGGTCGAACGTATCGTGCGGCGGCGACTGCGCACGGGGGACGCTCCCGACGGCATCTTGTTGATGCACGATCCCACGGGTTTGCTTCAGGCGGCGACGAATCTGACCTATCGAGAACAGGAAGAGGGGCGTTCGCTGATCGGGATCAACGACTACATCGTCCGCCCCGAGTCCCAACGTGGCGGGCTCGGGGGCGCCCTGTTCGCCGAGATCCTACGGATGGCACGGGAGCGCGGCGTCCCCCTCGTCTGCGGCGAGGTCTCGAGCTCGAACCCCAAAGCCCTCAACTTCTGGAACAAGAACGCCCGGCGCCACGAAGGAACGGCGCGGATCTACTTCAAACGCCTCAACGTCTGAGCGGTTACCCGCTCCGCTCGGCCAGGCGCGCCCGCCACGCCTCGCACTCCTCGGCCTCGCCCAATTTGGTGTAGAGGATGATGAACGCCCGCGCGACCTTCGTCGTGTTCGGCGTGTAGCGCTCCGCCGTCTCGAGGGCATGGATCGCGTAGTCTCGCAGCTCGTCGTAGCCGATCGCCACATGGGCGATGTGGATCATCGCGTCGACGTCGTGCCGAAAGTGGCTGACCGCGGCGGCATAAGCGTTGGCGGCGTCGGCGAGGCGATTCTCCTTCAAGAGCGGGCGCAGGGCGTAGAGCATGATCGCCCGCGACTCGGGGAAGCGTGCGTAGCCCTCTTCGGCGATCGCCAGCGGAATGCGGGGATCCGGATGGCGCTCGGTGTACATCAGCGCGACGCAATAGGCGAAGTGCCAGTCGGGGCGCGCGGCGATCGCATTGCGGAAGGACTTGACGCAGGCGACGAGGTGATAGGGCGAGAGGGTCTCCTTCGAGATGAAGAAGTGGCAGCGTCCCAGCTCGAGATGGGCAAAGGCCGCCGTTCGCTCATCGCCGCAGGTCAGCGCCCTCTCGTAATGAGGTAGCGCGGCTTGTGGGTCGCGGGATTCGACGTGATGGAAACCCCGGGCGAAGCGGGTGAAGAAGCTCTCTGGAGCGAGCTCTTCGGCCCGCGCCAGCTCGGCGAGCGCCGAGTCCCAATCCCGCAGCCCGGTCCGCAGGATCGCGGCGCAGGCGTGAAGCGCGCCGTCGTCGGGAAAGGCGGCGAGACCCTCCTGGCAGAGAGCATCACCGCGGGCGAGCTCGGTGTTCACGAAACAGATGAAGCCGAGCCAGACGTAGGGCTCGGGGGCGGCGTTCAGCGCGGCGCTCCGACGCAGTTTTTTCAGCGCGATCTCGATCTGTCCTCGAAAGAAATAGGCGATCCCTTGCTCGAGGGCGTCGGCAGCCCTCTCTTCGGCGGTGGTCGATGACATCTCGCCCCTTTTCGTGCGACCGCACGGATTTTCGCAACCAGCGGAGATTTCCTGCTATGATCGCAGCCAGGAGGCGCTGATGTCAACCGTAGAAATGCCAATCAAAGCATTGCCTTTCGAGCCGGACGCCCGCGTGACGATCCTGACGGGAGCGGGGGCCTCGGCGGATTCGGGGGTGCCCACCTTCCGCGACCCCGGTGGCTTGTGGCGTCGGATCGATCCGAACACGATCGCCACGGCCCGCGGTTTCTTCGCCGATCCGGTTCGCGGTTGGGCCCTCTACCACGAGTTGCGGACCCACGTGCGGGCCTGCGAGCCGAACGCCGCGCATCACGCGATCAGCGCCTTCCAGGCGGAGCACCGCGGCGTGGTGCGGTTGATCACCCAGAACGTCGACGGGCTTCATCTGCGGGCGGGGGCGCGAGAGCTGATCGAGATCCACGGCAACCTGTTTCACACACGCTGCGGCGATGAGACCTGCGACCTCGCACCGTTTTTCGACGAGCGGCCAGAGGCCGCGACCGATCACCGCTGTCCGTCGTGTGGTGGGGTCTTGCGACCCGATGTGGTCTGGTTCGGGGAGCCGAATGACCTCGAGCTCGAGCGCGAGGTCTCCGAGGCCCTCGCGAGCTGCGATTGGTACTTGGCGATCGGCACCTCGGGCACCGTCTACCCCGCGGCGCTCTACGCGCGGTTCGCGAAGAAGAACGGCGCGCAGACGGTGATCGTCAACCTCGAGCTGCCCGAGAACGCCGGAGATTTCGATCTTCACTACACCGGGCGTGCCGCCGAAGTCGTTCCGATCCTTCTCGGGAGACCCTGAGCGTCAACCGATCCATTTCGGTTCGGAATCGTGGTATACTCGCGGCTCTTCAGCGGAAACGAGTGCTAGGTCCGAAGCGCCAGCACGTCGAGAGTGACGATGGAATACTACCGTAGTAGCCGTGACTACCTCAATGATCGGATCGGCCACCTCAAGTGGCTGATCCTCGGCCGAATCCGCGCCCTGGTCAAAGAGGAGCGGATCATACCCAAGGGGCGCTACAAGAAGCTCTTCACCAACATGAAGGAGCTCGAGCGTATCACGCACGTGCCAGGTTTCGGCGAGTCCTCGCCGATCCAACCGCCGGGCAAGCCGATCAGCCAGTACACCGACGACGAGGTGACCAAGGCGATCGCCAGCGCCGAGCGCGAGCTTGCCGAGCGCACCGAGGCGACGTTGATGCGCGGGCGTCGCATCGCGCTGCTCGACCTGCAGCAGATGTTCGAGTTGAGCGAGCCCGAGCTGAATCTCGTGGTCCTCGGAATCGCCGCCGAGCTCGAGCCGAAGATGTTGTTGCTCTACAACTTCATCTGCGGGCTGCCCGAAACGGCGTGGCAGTGGCAGCCGACGATCGAGGCCTTCTTCCGCGTCTTTGCCGACACCCAGGAGAAGGCCCTCGAGTACCGCAAGTATTTCACCCTGCAGAGCCCGCTCTTGCAGAACCGACTCGTCTCGGTTCAGAGCGTCGACAGCGAGCAACTGCGCCGCTGGACCTTCACCGTGCCGCCCTCGGTGGTGAATTTCTGCATCGACGTCAAGAGCTACCAGATCCACTTGGGTTTCTTCCTCGAGGTCGTCAAACCGACGTCGGATCGCTATCTCAGCTACTACTCCGCCGAGCTGCAAGCGACGCTGAGCGCCTCGCTCGAGCACTACCTCGAGTCGACGAGCGCGGGTGAGCTGGGGATGATCTACGGCGGCGTGCAGCGCAACGGGCTGCTCGTTTGCCTCAAGGGTCATGTCGAGCTCGGGCAGCGCTATCTGGCCGAGGCGGTGGCCCATCGGCTGAACAAGATCCTGTTGATCGTCGACATGAATCGCCTCGTGAACTACGGCGATTTCGTCGAGGTCACGCACTTTCTCTTTCGCGACGCCCGGCTCTTCGACGCCGTGATCCTCTTCTACAACGCCCACAAGGTCGAGGAGGAGACGGCGTTTCGCTCGTTCTTCTCGTTCTCGTACCTCCTCAATCGGATCAACACCTTCCCGGGCGTGGTGCTCTACGCGTCGGACAAGGTGTTCACGCACGACGACATCGTCCACTCGAAGGTCGTGCTCAAGTACGAGCCGAGCACGCCCGAATTCGAGATCCGCAAGCGGATCTGGGAGGACGAGCTATCGACGGTGCAAGGCCTCGTCGGTGAGGTGGACACGACCCAAATGGCGACGCTCTTCGGATTTCACGTCAACCAGGTCAAGGGAGCGGTTCGCTTCGGCGTCGATCGTTGCTTCGCCCTGCGAAATCAAGGATATCGCCTCGATACGCAGTCGCTGATCGACGGCTCCCAGGCGCAGCTCAACAAGGCGCTCTCCTACATGGCGAAGCGCGTCAAGTCGAAGCTGACCTGGGACGACATGATCCTGCCCAAGAAGACCAAGGACGTCCTCGACGAGATCCTCGTCAACGCCAAGTATCGCCAGACTGTGCTCCACGACTGGGGCTTCAAGAAGCGGCTGGGGATCGGGACGGGGATCGGGATCATGTTTTCCGGCGAGCCCGGCACGGGGAAGACGATGGCGGCGGGGATCATCGCCTCGCAGCTGAACAAAGAGATCTACAAGATCAACATCTCGACCGTCGTCAGCAAGTGGGCGGGCGAGACCGAGAAGCAGCTCGAGCGGGTCTTCAACGAAGCGACCGAGAGCCAGTCGATCCTGCTCTTCGACGAGGCGGACAGCCTCTTTGCCAAACGGACCACCGAAGTCGAGAGCTCGACCGACCGCTTCTCGAACATGATGATCAACTTCCTCCTGCAGAAGATCGAAGAGTTCGAGGGGGTCTGCATTCTGACGACCAACCTCAAGTCTGCGATCGACAAGGCGTTCGTTCGACGCCTCTCCTATCGCGTCGAGTTTCCCTTTCCCGACGAGAAGGCGCGCGCGGCGATCTGGGAGAGCATCATCCCCGACGAGATGCCCAAGGGCGAAGAGTTCGACTACGAATACCTGGCCAAGAAGTACAAGATGTCGGGCGGTCACATCAAGAACTGTCTGCTCCGCGCCTCGTTCTTCGCCTTGGACGAGAACAGCAAGGTCACGATGTTCCACCTCGACAAGTCGGCGCAGAAAGAGTGCAGCGAGATCGGCGCGCTCTGGGACATCAACATGGAATCGCCAAAACCATTTGTCGTTCCGCTACGTTGACGAAAATGCGCTCGCCCTCGATGTGGTCATCTGGCCTCGATGGGGTCCGTTGTGACCGGGACGGTTGTCACCGATCTTGGGTCTTTTCCGTGGCCGATCAAAAAACCGTGATCGTTGGACCGACTCAGGTGTCGGGGGTTGCCCAAAAGGGGGACATCAGACTATAGTTGGGGTCATCGGACTGGGGCACCCAGTCCCCCGATCGGGGAAGCGGTTGGGGTCGGTGGCCCGCCGTGCGTAGTAACTGTGCGAAAAGAATGGGTGAATGTCCAAGATGGGGCGTCGCTGGCTCGATTGGCACCATCCTTGCTACCAGCATACCCATGTAACCCAACGGTCCTCGCGGGACCGTACTTGACGAAACGGTACAATACCGATCGAGGAGGTCGTTATGGCAAAAGGTGGAGCAAAAGGCGGCGGCGGTGGTATCGCCAAGATGGCCGGCAAGGCGATGGACGCTGGCAAAGGCGCGATGAAGGCCGTTGGTGGTGTCGAAGGCGCGAAAGGTATCGCGGGCGACGTGATGGGCGGAAACCTCGGCGGCGCTGGCGGCGCGCTGGGTAAAGCGTTCGGCGGTGAGAAGGGCGGCGAGATCGGCTCGAAAGCCGGCGGCGCTCTCAGCGCTGGTCTCGAAGCGGCGAAAGGCGGCGGCGGTCTCGGTGGGGCCCTCAAAGCTGGTGCTGGCTCCCTGCTCGGCTAATCCCCTTCTACGACGGATCGTGAAGAGCGCGCCGAATCTCGGCGCGCGCTCTCTATTTCCCCTCGCAACGCAATCCCGACGGTCCATCCGCTCGAGGCTTGACAAGCCCAGCGTTCGACGGCTACGATACGGGTCGAACTGAGCCAAAAACCAAGGAAAAATCAGCCATGACGCAGATGGACGGCGATCGCCATGCGATAAACTGGGACACCGACGATCCGATCGAGCAGGCGCAGCTCTACGCCTACGGAGAGCAATATGAGCTCGCGGAAGAGGAGTATCGCGAGGTGCTGGCCGAGGACGCGAACAACGCCGAGGCCTACTTCGGCCTCGCGCGTCTCTATTTTGCGATCCTCGATCTCCCACGGGCCGAGCAGACGCTGCAGGAGGGCCTACGAGCGGTGCCCGAGAGCGCCCCGCTGCATTCGGCGCGTGCTTTGCTCAGCCTTGCACGTGGCGAGGCGGATGCGGCTCGCGAGTGGCTGGCGAAGGCCGAAGCGCTCGACCCCGAGCACTATCACGTGTCCTACGCCCGGGGACGACTGCTGATGGACGAGTCGCGCTATTCCGAGGCGGCGGAACAGTTTCGTCTCGCCGCCGACCGCGCGCCGGCGGTCGTCGCGCCCTTCAGCTTCGTTCAACTCGGAGCGGCGCTGGTCGAGCAGGCCAAGGAGCAGTGGTCCCCCGAGGTGGGTGAAGCGGCGGTGAACGCGTTCTTGCGCGCCGTCGAGATCCACCCCCAGTGGGAGCTCGGTTACTGCTTCGCCGTCAACTATCTTCGGCCGCACCCCGACCCCGAGGTTCCGCTTTCGATCGCCGAGCGCGGGCTGGTCGAGTTTCCGTCGTCCAAGGCGATCTCGTTGGTCGCCCTCAGCCCGCTGATTCGGGCGGGGCGTCTCGAAGACGCCGAGTTCGTGGTCACCGAGCTGCTGCCCGATCTACAACACGACGTCGCGGGTTTGATCGGCGTTGCCGAGATCATCGCCGAGTTCCCCGACCTCTACCCCTATGCGCTCGAATTGTTGGAGTTCGGCGACACGAACAACCCGAACAATCCAGCGATCACGCGCGCCCTCGCGCTGATTCACGCCGAAATGGGGAACGACGAGAAAGCCGCGCACTATCGAGCGCGCGCCCAAGAGCTGAGCTGAACGCCGATCCCCACGTGACGGATCGCGATCGTATCGCTCGTCGGGAGCGCGCGGTCCAGATCGACGGACGGCCACCAAACCCGTGAAGGAGTGGGCTATGAGCGCCCGGCACTACCAACTCACGCGCCATCTGGTTTTGCGACCGCGAGCCCGTGCCGACCGCCTGGCGGCCGAGAATCTCGCGCAAAAGACGACGCTCGAGCTCACCCTCGACGAGTGGCACCAGCTCGCCCCGTTCGGTCCGGCACCGCGGGCCCTCGACGAAGGGGCGGCGGCGCAGCCCGAATCACTCGTGAGCCGCGCGATCGCGGCGAAGATCCTCGTCACCAACCCCGAGCGGATCGACATCGAGATGGCGACGGGCCAGCTGCGCCTCGAGCTCGGGCAGCTGCTTCAGCTCAGCACCTGCCTGCCGAGGCCCGAGTTCGACGAATACGTACGCGTCGCCGCGGCGGGGCGCGGGAAGTTCGTCGGTCTGTTCGAGCTGGGCAAGACGTTCTACGCTGCGCTCAATCGAATTCGCTTCGAGAACGCCGTCGTGCTTCTGCAGCCCTGGTACATCGGGATCTTGCAGCGTTACATCATCGGCTTGTTCGACCATTTGCTCGCCTTCTACGCGCAAGTCAACGCCACGCCACAGGAGCCCTACGAGATCGATCCCGAGCTCTGCCTCGATGCGATGCGTCGGCCACCCGAAGACGTCGGCCTGAATCAACTGCCGATCATGCCGGTCTCCACCGTGGCGCGCGCCAATCTGGTGGCGAAGGTGGTGCCCCAGAACGCCCGCCTGCTGGTTCTCGGTGATGACGATCTGATGAGCCTGGCGATCGGCCCGCGGCGCCCCGACCTCGAGATTCACGTCGCCGAGGTCGACGAGCGGCTGCTCGCCGTGTTGCGGGCGGGGAAAGAGCGACGCAAGTTGGACAACGTCACGTTCCACACGGTGGACCTGCGCGACGGGCTGCCCGACGAGATGTGCGAAGCGTTTGACGCGGTGATCACCGATCCGCCCTACAATACGGGCGGGATGACGGCCTTCATCGTAACCGCGCGCCAGGCGATGAAGCGCGGGACGGCAAAGCCGGCGCGGCTGTTGCTCTCGACGAACCCCGACCTCGTCGTCGACGGTCCGCAGTTCTTCAAAGATCTCCAAGAGAACCAGTTCATGATCATGAGGCGTCGTCGTCACTTCAATCAATACCCGACGATTCTGCGCTTTTTGACCCACGAGCTGCCGCAGTTCATGGAAATGTACGGTTATCCCCTCAAGGCTGTGAAGCAGTTTCTGGCCTGTCCCTACTACTATTCGGATCTCTTCGAGTGCTTCTTCGTCGAGGACGTGCGCACCCACGCGCGGATCAGCTTCCTCAGCTCGGGGACACTGGGTGGAGCGGGCCTCGGTCGGCGATGAGCGAGATCCCCTTTTTTCTCTTTGCGGCCGACGGCGTCTTCAACTTCCGCTGCGCGGGTTGTGGGCTCTGCTGCAAGGGAAATGGCTTCCAACTCGACCTCGAGCGTGAGGGACCCCTGCTCTTGCAGCGCTACCCCGAGCTGGCGCTCTTCATCGCCAAGGGCGGCGGGCGTTTCGAACAGTACTACACGCCGACCACGGGGTGCTGGTTCTTCGACCAAGGAAGTGGCCTCTGCCAGATCGAGACCCGTCACGGAAAAGATGCCAAGCCTCTGGTTTGTAATCTGTTTCCCTTCTTTCTGCTCGGCTCGTTCCAGGGGACGCTGCTCGTCACGCTGAACATGATCTGCCCGCTCTCGATCGAGCGGAGGGACGAGGTCTACACGATCGATGAGCAGGCCTTCATCGACGAGATGCGCCGTGCCGACATTCGTTCGGTGGCGGAGGAGTACGGCTCCCTCGACCACCTGCCGATCGATCTCGGTAGAGAGGCCGAGATTCGCGACGAGAGCGGTCGGTTCGCCAGCGCAGACGACTATCTCTCTTTCGTCGCGCGTCAGCAGGCGCTCTACAGTGGCGAGAGCGTCGAATCGGTGAGGCCGCGCCTCGACGAGATGCTGAATCGTTTCGGCTCCTTTTTCGAGCTGCGGGCGTTGACGAGCGTCGAGCGTAAACAGGAGGCGGACCAGCTGCTGACGGCGATGACGCCGATCCTGCGACAGAACGCCTTCACCGAAGGCTTCGGACCCGACGAGATCCCGCGGGTGCTCTTGACCTACTATCTGTTGGCGCTGGTCAATTTGCGTCTCGGCGCGCGGATCGAACCGAAACAGATCATCTCGCAGGCGGTGACGTCTCGCGTGTTCCAGGTCGTTGCGCGGCTCGACTCGGTGCCCCAGCTCGCCTTCAGCCAGCGCACGCCCACCGAATGGAGCGACGCGCTGCCCGAGGCGACCCGGGCGATCTTCCTCGCGCTCGAGCGGGCACTGCTGAAGAACGGAAAACGGCGGCGAACGCTGCAAGAGATTCTCGACGAGCTGCCCTTCGACTCACTGCGCCAGAAGCTCAAGCTGTTGAACGATCTGCCCCCCAACTACCGAGAGCTACGCTTCGAGTGAGGCTCAGAGCGCGACCGCGACGACGGCGATCGTCCGGCTCTGGTCGTCGAAGGGGCGCTCGTCGAATCCGCCGAACCACTGCGCCGCCCGCATTCCGGCGCGCTCGAGCAGGCTCTCGATCTGCGGCTGGAAGAGATAGCGCAAGCGAAGCACCTCGGTGCGCGTCTCGGATTGCCCATCCTCGAGCTCAGCGGTGTAGCGGAATCGCAGATCGTAGCGCTGCTTCGGGCAATCCCAGGTCGCGCTGGCGTACATCTGTACCCGCCGTCCCTCGATCGGTCCGTCGCCCCGCTGCTCTTCGGGAACCTCGATCGTGTCCTGGCGGCCGCGCATCTTCCAGGCGTGGAAGCCGTCGAGGAGGAGCTGGCCTCCCGGGGCGAGGTGCTCGC
This sequence comes from Myxococcales bacterium, assembly GCA_020430585.1. GTDB lineage: Bacteria > Myxococcota_A > UBA9042 > JAGQJP01 > JAGQJP01 > JAGQJP01. The sequence goes on from JAGQJP010000293.1 coordinate 18,128, forward strand.
GACAGCGCTCGAGGCAGGCGAGGCACTCGTCGTCGCTGGTCAGGAGGTAGAACGTGCAGTAGGGGATCAGGATGCGATCGACCGTCCGCCCGAGGGAAAAGTCGCGCATGTCGCCGAGGTGAAAGCTCGTTCGGCTGCGGACCTGCTCTTCGAGCTCGGCGAGCTTTTGGTTTCCCCGTTCGACCACCACGGGATCGAGATCGATGCCCAGCACTTCGTGTCCCGCTTTGGCCAAGGGCAGCATCAAACGACCCGTGCCGCAGCCCAGCTCGAGCACGCTCGAGGCGCCGCGACAGCGTCGACGGTAGAAGGCGACGTCACCGAATGAGCCCCGAAAGGTCTTGTCAAAGAGTGTCGCTTCGAAATCGTGGCTCACGCTGCTACCTCGTCGCGTTTCGCAGTTGCGCGTTCATCGTATCGCCGTTCGATCGCCTCGGATCGGCGAGCGTTCTCGGGCGCTCCCGCTGGCGTCCTCACTCGGCGCGGCGCTGCCCAGTATAGCCCAGGGCTCCGCGGTTCGGCAAGCGCGGCACGCTGCGCTTGATTGGCGGTCGCACCAAGCGAGCGAGAATACGATTGCCGCAGCTGCGCTGACCCCATAGAATAGGCAGATGAGCGCCAACCGCTACGCCCCCGAAATTTGCGCGTTACTCGATCACGCGCCAGCCGAGCAGCGCGTCGCTGTCGACGACGCCCTCGCGGGGGCTTCCGACGAGCGGCTCGAGCTGTTGGCTCGCTTCGTGCGCTACGCGGCGATCGATACCCGCGCTTGCGAGTCGGGGCGCCGTCCGAGCTCTGCCGGGCAGACCGTGCTCCAGCGTTTGCTCGTCGACGAGTTGCGCGGTTTGGGCTTGGGCGACGCGAGGTTGGCCGCCAATCAGCTCGTCGAGGCGACGCTCCCGGCGCGCGGTCCCAAGCGGGAGGTGGCGCCGGTCCTCGTCCTCGTCGCCCACGTCGATACGGCACCAGAGTGTAGCGGCGGCCCCGTTCGTGTTCGCCTGCACCCGCGGTATCCCGGAGGAGACATCGTGATCGACGCCTCCCGTGGCGTCTGGATCGAGGCGGCGACGCGTCCCCATCTCGCGGCATATCTCGGGCACGACATCCTCACGGCCGATGGTACGACGCTCCTGGGCGCCGACAACAAGGCGGGTGTCGCCGAGATCATGCAGGCCCTCGCTCGCTTGGTCGCTGACGAGGCGCTCGCACATCCGACGATCCGCGTCCTCTTCACGAGCGACGAAGAGCTCGGGATCGGAGCCGAAGCGATCGATTTTGGCTCCCTCCGCGCCGATGTGGCCTATACCGTCGACGGCGACGGTTTCGGTTGTATCGATGTCGAGTGTCTCTGCATCGATGGCTTCACGATCGACGTCCGCGGGTCCACAGAATGCGCACCGCTCTGGCGGCGCAAGGCCCAAAGCGCCCTCGACGCGGCGGCGGCGATCATCGACGGCTGGAGTCCTCGGGAGCGGCCCGAAAGCACCGCGGGCCGAGAGGGATTCATCGAGTTTTCGAGCGCTATCGGCGACGCCTCGCGCCTCGTCATCGACGGCTCGATCAACGATTTCGCCGTCGAAGGGCTTTCCCAGCGCGCGATGGCTCTTCGCGACCATTGTCGCGCGGTACAACAGCGCTTCGCCGGGATCGAGATCGCGATCCAGCGCCAGCTGCGATGTCGGAATATGCACTACGTGCTGAAGAAGCACCCGATCGTCGTCGCGCGGGCCGTTGCGGCCGCTGAGCGCGTGGGAATCGGGCTCACCACGCGGAGCGGTCGGTACGGCATCGACGCGGCGAGTTTCTGCTTCCGCGGTGTTCCCGCGGCCAATTTGTTCTGCGGCTTTCACGACTACCACAGCGTCACCGAGCACATCTCGCTCGACGTGATGCAGCAGAGCGTCGATCTGCTCGTCGCCCTCGCGGGTGTCTGGGCCAGCCCGGTCCCGCAACGCCCCCGCCGCGCTGCGAGGAACCGATGATCCGCGACGTCGTGACGATCTGGCGCTCGATCCGGGTGCGCGGTGTCGTGGCGACCGTACGGCTGCTGC
>JAGQJP010000025.1 GCA_020430585.1 Myxococcales bacterium
ATTTCGTAGCTGTTGCCTTTCTCGAACTGAACCTCGCCCCAGTACAGCGTGCCGTACTCGGCTTTCCAGTCGCTCTGGCTCGTCGCGCCATAGCCCGCGACGACGTAGGTCCGGCCCACCGTGAAGGCGCTCTGGAAGAGCTCGGGGGGCAAGAGCAGAATCGGCGTCAGCTCGTCGACAGCCGACGACAACAGGACGAGGGAGATGTCGTTGTCCTTGCCCAGCCCCGTCGAGTCCGTGGGCTTGCTGTCGGTGTAGCTCTTGTGCACGAGGATCGCCGTCAAGCTGTATCGATTCGATGACTTGGCCTGGGCGAGCTTCAGCGTGTCGGTGATCACCTCGAAGTTCTTCGCCTTCGCCATCCAGCCCGTGTCGAGCTCGTAGAAGCAGTGCGCCGCCGAGACGACGACCTGCGGCGCGATCAGCGTCCCGCTACAGACAATGTCGCTCGTTCCCTTGTCGACAATCGCCACGGTACCATAGACTTGCCCCTGCGTGGCGGCGGTACCCGAGACGATCGAGTAGGTCTTGGCTTCGACAGAGCCGCACGAGCATCCGAGCCCGACGGCGACGAGGAAGGCGACGAGGCGCTGTTTCATGGTCTCACCCGATCCCACTCGTGGCGGCGCGCGCCCGCGAGCCCCACGACCGGACCCAAGGATAAGGGGGCATTATCCCAAAGCGCCGCTCGTGCAGCAAGACAAATGGGCGATCAGCCGTGCCTGGCGTGGCGATCCGGCGCTACGCGGAGGAGTCGACAGTGGCGGCGTCCGGTCGCGGCGCGGGCGAGGGAAGGAATCCCTGACGTCGTCTCCAAATTCCCCTATCATGTAAAGAGGGGGCAACACCGACGAGACGGGCGGTTCGACGCCGAAAGGATGGCGAGACGATGGGGCGATGGATGGTACTCCTGCTGGTGGCAGCGGCGCTCGGTGGTTGCAGCGGGGCGTCGACCGGCGCCTCCGACACGACAGCTGGCGCCGACGTTTGCGCTTGCACAGCGGATGCGTCGGTCGCCGACACGACGAGCGGGGCGGACCTCTTGGCGAGCGATGACTCGTCGACGGCGGACGGCGGGCTCGAGGACGCGGCGCTCGGCGACCGATCCCCGGGCGACGGCGATCTCACACCCGTCGACGACGCCCACTCCGACGTCACGAGCGCGGACGACGAGCAGCCCGATCTCGCCCCGGGCGATGACGTCCAGGGCGTCGATCCCCTCGCCGCGCTCTCCGACGAGTTCGACGACGCGGCGACGGTGACCCAGTGGAAGCGGCTCTATCAGGTCGAAGGATGGCCCCACGACCAGCTCGAGGGGTTCGACATCGACGCCAGTCGGGCCGGCTGGCTGATGATGATGCCCTACAGCAGCACCTGGTACCAAGACTATCGCGGCGTGCTGATGTTCAAGCGGCTGAGCGGCAACTTCGTCGTCACGACCTCTCTCGAGGTGCGAAACCGCGCGGGGAATGGGGCTCCCGCCGCGTCGTATTCGCTGGGCGGGATCTTCGTGCGGGCGCCGCGGGACGAGATCCACCAGCCGAGCGACTGGACCGCGGGCAACCCCCAGAGCGAGCAACTCGCGGGCGAGAACTACATGTTCCTCTCCCTCGGTTCCGCCAATCAGCCCGGGGTCTACCAAACCGAGGTCAAACGCACGCGCAACAGCGATTCGCAGCTCGAGATCGGCCCGGGCCAGGGCTCGGCGCAGATTCGCGTGGCGCGGATCGGCAGCTACTTCATCATGCTGATCCGCTACCCCGGCGGCGCCTGGCAGATCCATCGACGCTACAGCCACACCCTGATGCCGCCAACGCTACAGGTCGGGCTGACGACCTACACCGACTGGGACAGCGTGCAGCGGGTCTACCCCGGCAATCCATACGGCCACAACACCTCGCCGCTGCCGCTGGACGATCAGACCACCCCGGATCTCGTGGCGCGCTTCGACTATGTCCGCTTCCGCACGCCCGCCGTGCCGGCGGAGCTGGTCTCCCTCGACCTGACGAATCAAACCGCCGTTCCCGATTCGGTGCTCTTGGCCTTCCTCGGCTTCGATTGAGCCGCTTTTCCACGACCGCGTCCCATCCTTGGAGCGTTCATTCGCGACGAATCGACGATCGACGTATATGAAATGGATTGCATGCAGATATGCCTTGACAGGCTAATTTGTCCGTGTAATACCAAAACGCATGAAACTTATTTCACCAAATGCCCTCGAACCGATCGAAGCGGCGGAGTACGAGGCGCGGCTGATCTTCTCGATGCTGCGTGCCCCGGTGCGGATCGCGCGGCGGGCGCGTCTGACCGCGCGAAAGCTGCAGGATCTGGTGACGATGGCCTACTTCCAGTCGCTGCGGGCGGCGGGCGTGAAGCTCAAAGAGATCGCCGAGATCTTCAACCTCACGCCGCGGACGATCGCCAATTTTTCCCAGCGCTCGAAGACCAATTTCCTCGCCCCCGAGTTCGAGCATTCCCTCCCGCGTCGCGTCGAGTTCTACCTCTGGAAGCATCCCCAAACCCTCGAAGCGCTGCATGAGCTTCTCTCGGACTGCGAGATCGAGGACCTCGAGCGGGCGGTCGCGGCGCTGATCGAACAGGGTCGAGCCGAGCGCGACCCGGAGAGCGAGGCCTACCGCCTGACGGCGAAGTGGGTCGACCTGGTCGACGCCGACTTCAAGGCGCGGATCGATGGGCTGAACAACCTCTCCGACGCCCTCGGCAGCGTCGTCGAGTCGCGCTTTTTGGACAGCGATCCCCAGGGGATGGCGCGGACGATCACCTTCCGCGCAAACCCTGAGAAACTCGAGACGCTGCGCCACGAGATGTTCCAGCTACTCTTGAAACACTGCATTCTAATCGACGAAATGGCCGATCCCGACGACGAAAGCTACTACCTCGTCTACGCGATCAGCCGGGTGGTGGACGATGAACTGTTCTGAGCTTCGATACGCGTCGCTCGGCGCGCTGCTTCTCGTCGCCGTCGCTTGCGGAAGCAGTGGCGGCGTGCGAACGCCCGCGCTCGAGTCGATGGTTTGCGGTGGCGGTACGCTGCTCGCCGTCGGAGACCAATCCTACTGTGGCTACGACAGAGCGCTACAGGTCACCGGTTTTCAGTGTCCCGCGCTGCTACCGACGCTGCTCACCCCCGAGGCCGACGTCTGGATCTGCGGCACGGCGCCGAACGTGCCGACCGAGACGATCGACGCGCTGACGATCTCGTACAGGGGTCGCCGTGTCGTCGAGCAGCCCGTTGTCGTGCGTATCACGAATCGGCTGACCGAACGGGTGTTCCTCAACGGCTTCGACGCGTACCCCTTCGACGTCGACGACGGTCTGGTCTTTCTCGAATCGGCTTGCGGCTGTGGCCTCTGCGGCGGCGGCACGAGCTGTGTCGTTCCGAGCTTTCGCTGGCGCCTGTTGGAGCTCCCCGCGGGAGCGACGATCGAGATCGAGGCGCGGTTGAAGCACTACGCCGTCGTGCCCGTCACGCTGGCGCTCTGTCCGGAAGTGGCGGCGATCTCTACGGCGTGCTCCGAACAGGCGGAGTTCGAGGAGCGGGACTACAGAGTGGGCGTCAGCTACTTCGCCTCCACGGAGGTCAGCGCCTTCGTCGCCACCGCGGAGACGCGGTACGGTCTCGTGGTCTGGGAGGCGCCCAATGGTCTCGGTGGCGGACAGCTTTCGCCCCACGCGCCCGGTCAAAACCAGAGCCGCACGGTGCGTTTCGGCGGAGAAACCTTGACGATCGCACTGTCGATCGACTAACGGACGAGTATAGGAGCAAGACATGAGACACGGAGCGATGGCGCTGTTGCTGCTCGTGATGAGCGGCTGCGTGCTGGAGGAGGCGTCGGACAAGGGTGTCGAGTACGTCGGACCGCCGAGCAATTGGGCGCTAGGGACCTTCCATCTCAGCGCTCCCGAGGCGCCCGGCTGGGCGGTGAACCTGACGATTCGCGCAGATGGCCGATTCTACGTCTCGAGCTATCACTGTCGCGATCTCGTCGAGACCCTGGGCCAGGCTGATCGACCGGTGACGAGTTACGGCCGCGCCGACGCCCTCTCGAACGGTCACGTCGGGTTGCAGGACGATGACTACCACGACCA
>JAGQJP010000294.1 GCA_020430585.1 Myxococcales bacterium
TCGACGTCGATTTTCGTCGCTCGCAGCCGCTCTCGGCGCGGATCATGCTGCCGAACAAAGGGCTATTCGTCGAGATCGAGAACGTCGCGCTGTTGAACACGAACCAGAAGCCCGCGGGGCTCAGCTTCGAGCGCGGCGCGCTGATCATACGGGGGCTCGATCTTCTCAGCATCCCCGTGAGCATCTATCGCGACGGAACGCTCTCCAAAGCGCTGGAGAAGCGCGTCCTCTCGATCGACGGAACCCTCGATCGCAACGGCCAGCTGGACTTCAACCTCAAGGGTAGGGCGGATCTGGCGGTGCTGCGCACCTTCAAGTGGATCTCATCGATTCGCGGCACCGCCGACACCCGGATCAAGGTCAGCGGCACGTTCGACAACCCGATCCCGACAGGGACGCTGACGTTTCGCGACGTGCACGTCGTCCCGCGTGGATTCGGCCGGGAGATCCGCCTCGCCGATGGCGCTCTGGTGCGCATCGGGCCGGGTGCCAAGCGCGGTTGGCAGCGGATCTGGATCGCCGATGACAACCGTATCAAGGGCGGGATCGACGAGGGAACGTTCCAATTCAGCGGATGGCTCGAGCTCAAGCGTTGGACGCCGACCAACGTCGAGTGGAAGCTCAACGGGTCCGATATCTTCTACCAGGTTCCCGGAGAGTACCGCGTGACCTTCAACCCGGACATCGCCTTCCGCGGCACGAAGATCCTCGACAAAGAGAACCAGCAGATGGAGCTCGGCGGCTCGGTGCGCATCACCGAGGGCGAATACAACAAGAGCTTCGCCCAGTTCACCGAAAGCTTCTCGCAGCTGCTCGGCGCGTCGCGCAAGACGACGCAATACTCGAAGCCCCTGGCCGAGATTTTCCCCTGGATCGACGGCGTCAAGCTGAATCTGCAGATCTTTGGCCAGAACAACTTCTTCATCCGCAGCCGTTTGAACTTCGGCAAGACGAATCTCGAGATCCGCAGCAACGTCAACCTCGGCGGAAGCTACGGCTCGCCCCGCGTCAGCGGGCGGATCAGCGTGCTCGAGGGGACGCTGCAATACGGCATCATCAACAGGGTCTTCGAGATCGACCGCGGCACGATCGACTTCTCCGGCGATCCGAAGACGCCGCGGATCGACGTCACCGCGCGGACCGAGGTGACCTACGAATGGACGAAGTCCTCGTCACGTCGGATCAGCCTCGAGGAGGAGCTGCTCGAGGGCGAAGAGGTCACGGTGAACGTGCTGATCCACATCAGCGGGGTCTTTCCGAAGCTGAACGTGCGGTTCTCGACCGACGGCTCGCGCGGGCGCTACAGCCAGGCGCAGCTGATCAGCCTGGTGACCTTCGGCTACCCCGATAGCGGGACCGGGAGCGTCCTGGGCTTCAACCTGACCCAAGAGGTCTTCTCGCTCGTGCCCAAGCTCGTCCTCGGGGCGTTCGTCGACGAGCTCTCCCTCGGTCTCTCCGAGCAGCTCGGCGTCAAGATCTCGCTCGTCAAGCGCTTCGGACGAACCCTCAAGTTCAAGACCCAGGTGACGCAGACCGGTGAAGAGTCGAAGTACCAGGCGGGCTTCCAATTCAAGCTCACCGACCGCCTCTCGCTCGAGGGGCGCTTCCGCATCAATCGCAAGGACAACACGCAAAAGTACGACGGCAAGTTGAAGTACCGGATCCCCCTCGACTAGTCGCGTATTCTTTCGACGGCGCCCGGCTTGCGCAAAGTTCGGTGGTCGGCTACGATGGTGCGCGTTGATGCGTGGCAGCGATTGGATAGTCTCGATGCGCGATTTTCACCTCGGCGTCCGTGACCGGTTGCGTGGTGCGGTGCAGCTCTTGGGGTTGGGGTGCTTGCTGATCCTGTACACCGCGCGCGTCGCTGCGGCCGACAGTTGCCAGGGGCTCGTGATCGACAGCGTGCTCCTCTCGGGTTGCCAAAACACCAAATGCGAGCAACAGCAATACTACACCAAGTTCATTCGGCTCACCGACATCGAGGTCAAGAAGACCCTGTACAGCAAGGCGCTGATCGAGTCGATCGTCAAGCGCTTCATCAAGACCGGTTTCTTCCGCGAGGTCAAGGTTCGCTGCCAGCGCCGCGACGGGCATGCGCGGGTGACCTTCGACGTCGTCGGCAACTCGTTCATTCGCAAGGTGACGATCAAGGGGGACTACCATTTCTTCAAATCGGAGATTCAGAAGAGCATCTTCCTGCGACCGGGCAAAGTGTTCAACTACCCGGGAAAAGAGGCCGCTCTCGCCCTCGAGCGGCAAAAGGGCACGCTCCTTCGCAAGTACGTGCGCGAGGGGTTCTACGACACCAAGCTACGCTATGAGGTCAAGCGCATCCAACAGTATCAGCTCGAGCTGATCGTCACGATCGACAAGGGCAAGAAGCTCAAGATCGCGAAAGTGAACGTGCGCTTCGACAAGGAGAAGCCCGAGTTCGAACCGCGCAAGCTGATGCGGGTGATGAAGCTCTCCGAGGGAGCGACGTACACCGGCCGCAAGCGTCAACAGGCGCGCAAGAACCTGCTCAAGCACTTTCGAATTCACGGCTACGCGGGCGTACGGGTCGAGATCAAGTGGATTCTCGCCAGGCGGCAGCTCGACGTCGAGATCTCGACCCAGAACGCCCGGCGCTACGAGATTGTCTTTCGCGGCAATCGCAGCGTCGACAGCGAGGTGCTACGGGCTCTGTTGCCCTTCGGCGAGTCCGGTGTCTTCACGGAGACGGAGGCGGGGTTCGGAGTCGACGCGATCCGCCGGCATTACGAGACCAAGGGCTTTCTCTTCGCCGACGTACGACTATCGGTGCGCAAGAATCGGATCGAGTACGACATCGTCGAGAACCGTCGCGTCGAGGTGCGTCACATTCGCTTCGTCGGAAATAGACGGCTCACGCGCGAGAAGCTGCTCGGCGTGATGCAGACCAAAGAGTGGGACTTCTTCGACGACGGCGGGTTCCTTCAGGTCGAACAGGTGATGCAGGATCTTGCGCGTCTGCGCCAGCTCTACCAACAACAGGGGTTCCACCGCTTCAAGTTCAAGCTGACCGGGGGCAAGATCCTCAGCCGCAAGCTGACGAATCGTCGCGACGGCCCCTGTCTGATCGTCTTCGGACGTGAGCGCGATCGGCACTGCACGCGCTTCATCTACACCTACACCTATCGCGAGCGAGGGTTCCAGATCGTGCTCGGCGAGGACGCCACGGCCCTCGACCTGCGCATCGAGCTCGAGGAGGGCACACAGAGCACCGTCTCGGCGATCAGCGTCGTCGGCAAACGTGAGATCAAGACCGCCGAGATCACGAAGAAGCTGCCGATCGGGGCGGGTAAGCCGATCAGCTACAGCCTGCTGCTCGAGACGTACAATCGCGTCGTCTCGCTCTACCAGAGCAAGGGCTACCACCAGGTCAAGGTCGAGATGCTCTGTCGCGCGCCAAAGATGCCCGAGCAGAAGTGCAACCCAAAGAACACGACGGCCGTCAAGGTGATGCTGAGAATCAAGGTGACCGAGGGCCCACGGCTACAGCTCGGTGAGATCTTCCTGCACGGGAATCTGAGCACCGTGGACAACATCCTGATGCGCGACTTTCCCAAGCCCGGGGCCCCCTTCGACCAACAGAAGATCGAAGAGGGCAAGAAAAAGCTGCGGGATCTCGGGATCTTCCGCCAGGTCCAGACCGAGTACATCGGCATCGACGAGACGCCGCCGCGAAAGCGCGTGGCGATGGTGATCTCCGTCGAAGAGGACAGCTCGCAGTTTCTCGAGTTTTCGATCGGTTTCCAGACCTTCAATCGCACGTCGAACGCCCAGTTCGGCAATCTCAAGTTTCCAGCGGGCCTCTCGAGCAGCTTCACCCAGGGCGTCACCCACACCGACGAAACGATCCATGGTTTCGGCAAGCAGCTCAACCTCGACATTCCGGACCTGCTGATCGTCGGTCGTGTCGAGTACATCAACAAGAACCTCTTCGGCCGTGCCTGGGAGCTGCGGATTCCTCTCGAGCTCGGGATGTCGATGACCAGCGAGATACCGCGCCTCGCCAGCGGCAAGGTGACCTGGATCAACACGCGCTTTTTCGACACCGATCTCAACCTGCGCGTCACCGCGCTGACGACCTACGATCGGGCGAGTGAGGTCTTCGACCAGCTCGTCATCGGCGGTGAGGTCGAGCTCTCGAAAGAGCTCTACCGCGGCCTGGTGCTCTCGGTTCTGGTCGAGGTCCAGGGGATCAAGATCCGCAAGCCGACGCAGAAGGAGTATCAGGGCTTCCAGCCGCAGACGAGCTTGACGCCGACCTTGACTTTCAACCGCCTCGACAATCCGATCCACCCGACCTCGGGTTATTGGCTCTCGGGGTCGGTCTCCTACCTCTTGGCCAACGGTGACAACTTCGCCAAATGGTCGCTCGAGGCGAAATTCGTCTTCTCGCTGCGCAAGAAGTACATCTTTGCCTTCTATTTTCGCTACGCCGACGGGAAATCGTTCTCGTCCAAGCTCTTGCCGATCACCGAACGCTTCAAGCTCGGCGGCGGTCGCAACGTGCGAGGCTTCGGTGACGACGCGATCGGCCAGTACAGCTCGACGGGGCGGCTGATCAATCCGGACCCCGATCGGATCGGTGGCGACACGGTGCTCAACGGCTCCTTCGAGTTCCGCCTGCCGATCGTCCAGAAGATCGGCATCTGGGCGGCGGTCTTCGCCGACTTTGGCGGCCTCGCCGACTCGCTGGCGAAGTACACCCGCTCGAGCATTCGCGGCTCGGTCGGCTTCGGGCTGCGCTACCTGGTGGGGAATCAGATCCCGATCCGCTTCGACTACGCCTTCATCCTCGACCGGCGCTGCCTATCGGTCACGGCCGAGCCCCTCGGCGCCGTCACATGGAGCTGCAACCGCCGCGAGCCGGTCGGCAACTACCACATCCAGATTCTCTACTCGTTCTGAGCCGTGATCTCGCTCGCGTGAGCTTCGAGCCAGCGTAGATAGTAGGCGGCGGGTTGTCCCGGCTCGAGCAGGCCGTCGTTGAGCGCTCCTTCGAGCATATCGCGGAGGTGGCCGACGGTCTTGCTAGGCTTGAGCCCGAAGTGCTCCATGATCAGCTCGCCGAACTTCTTCGGAACGGGCGACTCGTAGTTGTCCTTCTCGCGGATCTCGCCGATCCGCAGCTCGAGCTCTTGCAGCAGCGCGCGGATCTTCTCTTTGCGCTGGCTGTTCTGCGTCGTCACGTCCGCCTTCGAGAGGAAGACCAGGTCTTCGAGATGCTCGCCAGCGTGAGAGATCAGGCGCCGGACGGCGCTGTCGGTCCAATCCTCGCTGTAGAGGTTTATCCGCGAGTGATTTCGCACGACGTAGTGGATTCGCTCGGCTTGAGGCGCCGGAATTTCGAAGCGCGCGGCGATCCCTTCGAAGAGGATCGCGCTCATCTCTTCATGTCGGAAGAAGTGCACCTTGCCGTCGTCAACCGTGCGCGTGAAGACCTTCCCCACGTCGTGGAGCAGCGCCGCCCAGCGGACCGTGGCGATCGGTTTGGCGCGCATCACGACCTGCTTGGTGTGCTCCCAGATGTCTTTGTGATGCACGGCGCAGCTCTTCTCGAAGCCGACCAACACCGACACCTCCGGGAGCAGGTGATGCAGCACTCGACTGTCGAACATGAACTGCAGCGCCTGATCGACATAGGGTCCGACGAGGATGCGCTCGAACTCGGTTCGCCAGCGCTCCCGCTGCAGATCGAGGACGTTTCCGGCGACGGCGTACGCTTCGCGCAGCAGCTCGTCAGCCGGCTGGTAGCCGAGGACCGAGACGTAGCGCGGCAGCTTGAGCAGCCAGAGCGGGTTGGCGCGCACGATCTGGTCGGCGGGAACGACCGAGCGAATCCGTTTGGCCCGCAAATCCTCGAGGCCGCCGAAGGGATCGACCAGCTCTCCGTCGACGTCTCGGGCGATCGCGTTGATCGTGATCTCCCGCGTCGCCAGATCGGCTTCGATCGGCCGCAGGCCGCGCTGGCGAAAATAGGCCGCCGTGGCGCCGCGCATCGTGCGCATCGCCGTGACCCGCACCCGAAACGTGCGCCCCTCGTGAGGCATCGCAAACTGAAGCCCGTTGCGACCGTCGGTCATCTCGAGCACGATCCCCAACGATCTCAGCAACGGTTCGAGCTGGCCGAGCTTCGCGTTCGTCACGAGCTCGACCTGCGGCGAGACCCGCGGATCGTCACCCAAGAGCTCGTCCCGAAGGTTCGGGCCGGTCTCGAAGACCTCGATGTTGTGGCGCCGCAGTGTTTCGAGTAGATTGCGCATAGGGTGAAGAAAAAAACCACACCTGACCGGGGAAAGTCAACCGAGAATCGATGCGTCCACCACGGACCTGCGCTGAGAGGTGAGATTGTGCTGGCTCTGTATTCGTCCCACTATCCGTTGCCCTCGACCTATCGCGTCTTCGAGCTCCTCGCCACGCGGCGCAGCCTCAAGCCCGAAGCGATGAAACACGA
>JAGQJP010000295.1 GCA_020430585.1 Myxococcales bacterium
CCTCGAAGGCGATCTGTTTCTCTCGTTTGAGAGTACACGACGACTCGCGCATTTGTAAACGATCAATCTCGTGTATCTCGTTGCGCGTGAGGGCGCGACAGACCAGTTTCTCGTCGTTTCGGTTACAGAGATCGGGCGTGAAGTTGCGCCGCACGTCGGCCAGCGCCCGCAACTCGAGATCGGCGCCGTCCTGCTCCGCCCCAAAGCCGAAACCGCCGCGCGTCGAGAGCAGCACGTCGCTCCCGAGGTTGGTGGTCAAGACCACGATCGTGTTCGAAAAATCGACGCGCTTGCCCTTGGCGTCGGTGATCCGCCCCTCGTCCAAGAGCTGGAGCAAAAGGTTCAAGATCTCGCGAGAGGCCTTCTCGATCTCGTCGAACAGCACCACCTGGTACGGCTTCTTGTGAAGCGCGTCGGTCAGCTGCCCGCCGTCGTCATGGCCAACATATCCTGGCGGGGCGCCGACGAGCCGGCTGATCGAGTGCGGCTCCATGTACTCGCTCATATCGAAGCGCACCATCGCATCGCGGCTCTGGAAGAGGAAATCGGCGAGCGCCTTGACGAGCTCGGTCTTCCCGACCCCCGTCGGTCCGACGAAGAGGAAGGAGCCAATCGGTCGATGGCTGCCGAACCCGGCATAGTTTCGCCGAATCACCGAGCTGACGCGGGAGATCACCTCGCCGTGGCCGATCACGACCTGGCCGAGATAGCTCTCCATCTTCAGCAGCCGGTCCGCGTCGCTCATCTTCAGCTTCTCGACGGGGATCTGTGCCGCCTCGGCGACGACGCTGGCGACGTCGTCCGCGGTCACGACGTGGCGCGCCTGGCGACTGACCCGCGCCCCAGCCAGGTCGATCGCGTGAAGCGCCTTGTCCGGCAAGCAGCGGTCGTTGATGTACCGATGGGTCAGCTGTACCGCCGATCGCAGCGCATCGGGCGCGTAGCGCACGTGATGATGCGTCTCGTACTGTCGAACCACGCCCTGGAGGATCGTCAGGCTCTCCTCGCGGTTCGGCTCGTCGACGACGATCGGCTGGAAGCGGCGTTCGAGGGCGGGGTCGGCCTCGATGTACTTCTTGTACTCTTTGAACGTCGTCGCTCCGATGCAGGGAAACTCGCCGCGGGCAAGGGCGCTCTTGAGCTCGTTGGCGGCGTCGAGCGGGCCGTCGGAGGCCCCAGCGCCGATGATCGTGTGAATCTCGTCGATGAAGATGATCACCCGCCCCTCGGCTTTCTTCACCTCGTTCTTGAGCGCCTGGAGCTTTTCGGAGAACGAGCCGCGAAGCTGGGTGCCCGCGATCAGCGAGCCCGTGTCGAGCTCGATCACGACCTTGTTCTTCAGCTTCTGGGGCAGGCGCTTACCTTTGGCGATCGCCACGGCGAGACCCTCGACGATCGCCGTCTTCCCCACCCCGGGGTCGCCGACGAGGCAGGGGTTGTTCGCCCGCCGCTTGCCGAGAACGTCGATCATCTGGTCGAGCTCGCGCTCTCGTCCGACCAAGGGGTCGAGCCCCGCCTCTTCGGCGAGCATCGTCAGGTTGCGGCCGAGCCGAGTCAGCAGGGGGTACTCGCGCTTGGCCAATTCGAAGCGACCGAGCTCCTCGACGGGCACGCTGCGAGCGGAGAGACCGTGCTCCGCCGCCCGTGGCGCTTCGGCTCGTGCCGCGCTCCCGCTCTGCCGCCGCGGGTCGCGAGCGGCGTCGGATGCCGGGGTGCCCGGCTGAGAGCGATGGGGATCGCCCTCGGGGCGTGGGTTCGTCGACGGATCGCGCCGCGGGCGATCGACCTTGGGACGCTGCGCGGGTGCGGGCAAGTTGCCCGTCGAACGCGGCGAGCCGTCGGCGCGGCGGGTCGGCGACCCGGTAACGTAAGAGAGCGCCTGCGTGCGCACCGAAGCGACGTCGATCCCGCAGCGACGCATCACGCGGTAGGCGATCGCGTCCTGCACGCGACAGAGCGCCATCAACAGGTGAAACCCGTTGACCTCTCCCGAACAGCAATGGACGGCGTACATTTCGGCGCGTTTGCGAATCTCACCGAGAATCGACTCCGGCTCGCTCTGGAAGCCGCGCATATTCTCGATGATCACGTCTTCGTTGATCCCGCGCTCTTCGAGGAGAAACACGACCTGATTGCTCGAGGTGAAAACGGCAAGCAACAAGTGTGCAGATGTAAAGGGCTTGTTCGCCTGTCGAGCCAGGTCGACGCCCTCTGTCCACAGCGTTTGGTATTCCCCACTTTCCGGCAAGCCCATAGAGCGGTCTTAGCACACAACCGCAGCCATGGCAATACGCGCTGGCGCGCTTTCGACGGCGTCGCTATCGCCTTTTTCTCTACACTGCGGTAGAGTTCGGTCAACACCAACTGCTGGGGACCGATCGTCGAATGCCCCGCCCCGATCAAGACGCCGCCGTCTCCGCGATCCTCTTCGACCTCGGCGGGGTCCTCGTCGACGTCGACGAACGCAGCGCCGTACACGAATTGGCGCGCGTCGCCGAGCTCGATCTGCCGACCGCCGACGCGATGCTCTTCGGATCGCCCGGCAAGCGCGCCCTCGATCGCGGTACGATCACGCCCTACGCCCACTACCGCAGCTGGCCAGCCGAGGCGCGAGCGCGCGTCGACTACGGGCGCTTCCTCTCGATCTGGAACGGGCTCTTCTGCCCCAAAAACGAGGTGATCGCCCTCGCTCACGAGCTCGCCGAACGCTTTCCGCTCTACCTGCTCTCGAACACCGACCTCGCACACTTCTCGCTCATCGCCGCTCGCTATCCCTTCATGCGGCTCTTCCGGCGGACGTTTCTCAGCTTCGAGCTGGGCTGCGCGAAACCCGACGCCCGGATCTACGAGCGCGTTGCCGCGGAGCTGCCAGGCGACTGCGACGAGCTCCTGTTCATCGACGACAAGTCGAAGAACGTGGCCGCGGCGGTCACCTCGGGCTGGCAGGCGGTGCGCTTCACCTCGGCCGAGACCCTGCGGCTCGATCTACGCGCCCTCGGCATCGAGAGGGCGTGACCGCCCTCGGCATCGAGAGGGCGTGACTCAACGGTAGCCGGAGCGTCGAGCGCTCCCTCAGTGCGCGGTATCGCGACAGGGAGCTGGTCGCCCTCCCTCGATGCGCCGTGTCTCGACGCGCCGATGCGAAATCAGCGCCGGCCGCGGCGCTCGCGCTCGAGATCCCAATGGTCGTCGTAGGGCGGGACGTCGTAGAGCACGGGGTTGGTGAGCAATGTGTAGGTGAAGCGCTGACGCGTGCGGATCTCTTTTTGACGGCGAATCTCGACGCGGAGCCAACCATCGCGCTCTCCCACGAGGACGTTGGGCGTGAAACGGAAGGCCCCCTTTTCGAGCTGCTTCTCGAAGATCACGCGTTTGCCGTGGAACAGGCGCAGCTCGCCACCATACTGCGAGTGACCCGAGATCAGGACGCGGATCGTCGCACCCTGGCGCTCGAGGCGCAAGAGCTGGCCGGGTAGCGCGCCCTCGGCGAGGAAGACGATGCGGGCGTCGTCGGTCATGTACCCGCGCCCATCTCGTACGGCTTCGAGCACGCCGCGCGTCGTGCGATCGGTAACCCAGAGCACGTTTCGCGGAGAGCCGAGAGTGAAGTAGTGGCTGTCGGAATTCGCCACCGCCGGAACGTAGATCCCCGCCTCCATGAACTCTTCCCAGCGTGCGATATTTCCCGCGACGAACTGCCAGAAGGTGCCGTTCCAGATCTCGACGGCGTCCAACGTACGCTCACGCGGGCCGACGAAGGTTTCGAGCCGAAAATAGGACTCGCCGACCCGCCAGCCGGGATGGTTCAAGATCAATAGTGCGTCCGGTTGCTCGCGAACGGCCTGGATCAACGTCTGCAGCGCGCCGGGACCGCGCTTTTGGAATCTCGGCTTCGACGAGAGGTTCCATGCGCCGATATGGACACCCGCCAGCCCGACCTCCATCCCGTAGATCACCAGCACGCCGCGCTTCGTCCGCGGGAGCTCGGCGTCGTGCGACTTGAAGCTGTTGTGGTCGGTGAAGACGATCGCGTCGAGCTTGCGCCGATCGGCGAGGATCACGACCTTCTCTGGGGGCAGAATCGCGTCGCCCGAGAAGTGGGTATGGACGTGCCCGTCGATCTCGAGTGCGCTGTAGCGGCGCCCTAGAGAATCGGTCACGCCACCACCGACGTCGTCGGGCCACTTCGCGCGATCGAATCGACTGCTAGAGGGCGTGGGCGCAGCCACCACGCGTCGACCGCGCGAGCCAGAGAGCCGCCCCGGCGGTGCCGCATCACGGCCACTGCGTGTCGGTGGCTCGGGACCGAGGCGTCGTCGCGAGATCGGCCGCGACGGTGGCTTGCCCTCCGGTTCGAAGCGGGCCCATGTGTTGACGCCAGGAGCGGGCGCGGGCTTCTCTGTCGGGCGTCTGGTGGACCGGGGCGCATCGCGGCGCTCGCCGCTCTCGGGCCGCTCTCGCGTCGGCTGGCGCTCGCAACTCGCCGAAAGGGAGAGGGTCAGGATCGCCAAGACGAGATATCGACACGCAAAGGCACGGTCGTCGACGGTCTCTCGCGGTCGGCGCGCATTCTCGGCTTGTCGCGCCGTGGGACAGGGGCTAGAGTGGTCGCGCGTCGTTCGAATCGTCATATCGTCGAGGATAGCGCATGATGGAAGCCGAGCCCAAGAGAATCGACCCCGGGGATCAGCCAACGCCGAGAAAGGCGACGGAGACGCGACGACGGATCGCGCTACTCGTGCTGCTGGCGACGATCGGCGTCGGCGTCTACCTCTTCGCCCCGAAGATTCCGCACGACGTCGAGGTCCGCCTGAACTTCGTCCACATGGAGCGCGGCCTCCGCGGGGACCTGACGGTCGACGAGCTCTCTGCCGTGCGCGTGGAGGTCGAGCGCGATGGTACGGTGCTCGAGCGGATCAGCCTCGCCGTCCCGACCCGGCAAAACCCGATCGCCCGCTTTCAGGTGAAGCTTGCCCCCGGAACGTATCGGTTCCGCATCGTGATGCGCTTCTCGACACCGAAAGGTCTCGTCTTCGACCGCTTCGACGAGCGCGTCACGCTCGCCAAGCAGCGCCGTCTGACGATCACGCCGTGACCACCGCTGCGCTCGATGCGACCGCGTGAGCGACGACGAGCGGTTTGAGCTCGGCGAGCCAGCGGCCCGCTTCCGCTTGGTCCCAGGGGCGCCCGCCGAACACGTTGGCCTGATAGGCGTTGGTAATCCGCTGGACCAGCAGCGTGCCGGCGAAGCGCTCCTGGCGCAGGCTCTCGACGAATTCGAGGGCCGTCTGAGACGCGCGCTTGCGAAACCCCGCGCGGGTCAGGAGCGCTAGCATTCGCTGATAGTGGCGCTGTGCGGGTCCCTGTGCGCGAGCGCCACGGCGCGCCGCCAAGATCGGCCGCGCGCGACGAAACATCACCAACAAGCCGAAGAGGACGAGCCCGACGAGGCCGGCGATCGCTGCATTTCGCCAGGTGAAGATGCGGCGGAGCCAGGCGCGCAGCGTGAGCCAGGTCATGCGATTGCTCGACTTGCGACCGCGAAGGGTTTTTTGGATCCAGCCGATCATC
>JAGQJP010000296.1 GCA_020430585.1 Myxococcales bacterium
ATCAAAGAGAACGACACGGGCGACGCCGATGGTGATGGCGTCCCCTCACGAATCGGCGTGGTCTATCCGATGACCCCGGTCGCGCCGAAGAACCCGGCGAGCGAACGCGATCAGATCGCCGCCGACAACCTGTTCTATCTGTGGAATTCGGTCTACCTCAACGCCGTGATCCGGGGCGATTTCGACGAGGCGCTCGACGGCACGACGATCCATCGCGACGATCTCGCCGACCGAATGGACTTCGTCGGTGTGAACTACTACTTTGGCCTGACCGTCGAGGGCACGTCGTCGGCGTTCTTGCCCGCCCTCTCGCCCAAATCGACCTTCAACCCGCTCTCGTTGACCCCGGGCGGCGAGAATGCGCCGGGGTTCTACGAGATGCTGATGTTCGTCCACGACGCGTACGGGCTCCCGATCGTCGTGACCGAGAACGGGATGTCCGACCGTGAGGGGACGCTGGCCTCGGGCTTTTTGGTGCGCCACCTCTATCATCTCAAGAGGGCGATGCGCGACGGCGCCGACGTGCGCGGCTATTTCTACTGGTCGCTGATGGACAACTACGAATGGAACCACGGCACGAGCGCCTATTTCTTCGGGCTCTTCGCCGTCGATCCGAGCGACCCCCAGAAAACGCGGAAGAAGAAGCCGGTCGCCGACACGTACCGTCGGATCTCGACGCTCAACGGCCTTCCGCGCGATCTGATCGACGCCCACGTGCCACCCGAGTAGGCGCAACATCGTCGACGAACGGAACCGCGCCCACGAACTGCGCCCACGAACTGCGCCCACGAACCCCGCCTCCCACGTCGGCGATGCCACGAAACGATGGGGACCGCAGCCGATGCTCTGGGCTCGCCCGACAAGATAGGAGCTCTCGAACTAGGGACCGAGCCGCAGCCCGAGCGGGCGCACGCGACGACGCGCCGGTGTCGTCAGCGCGACTCGGCGTCAGCGCGACTCGGCGTCAGCGCGACTCGGCGTCAGCGCGGCTCGGCGTCGAAGGTCGGCAGATCGGCGCAGGATGTATACCACGGCGCGCGCGAGGCGAAGTGAACATTGCGCGACGGGCGCTCTCCGGGGTCGGCGTCCAGCGCGCCTGCGGGGACGATCATCAGCTTTCCGTTGCGGGTCACCCAGGGAAGACGGGAGCCGCATTCGGCGCAGAAGCCCGTGCAGTAATAGCGGGCGGTTTGGAGCTCGTGTCGGCGAACCTGCTCCTGCCCCGCGAGCCAGGCGAATTGCTCGACAGGGACGAAGATGTTGGACGCGTGGGCGCTGCCCGAGGTCTTGCGACAGCGGCTGCAGTGGCAATATTGAAAGGCGCGGTACGGCGGCGCGATGCGAAAGCGCACCTGGCCGCAGACGCAGGAACCGTCGGTCGGGCTGAGATTGCTCGGCGAATGATTCTCGGGCGCGGTCATCGGACTCCTCCTCAGCGGGATGGCGTTGCGGTCCGCGCAGGACCAGCATCACAGATGCCACATCCGGCCCCCCGGGTCAACCGGGGACGCCGGTCCGCGACGCGGGCGACACGGCGATCTCGGACGCGTGGGGGTCGCAAACGGCCCTCGCCTTCGACATGCGGGCGTTCGCTTGACCGACGGCCGCCAGCGGGACTACACTCGCGTTGTCCAAAGCAAACGAGCGCCCCGCTGGCCGTCGCCCATCGGCGTGCGGCGCGGGCCGCAAATACGGAGGGCGATCGTGGGAAGACAAACATCTTTGGCTCTAATCGGATGCCTGGCGTTCACCGCAGCGCTCTGGTCGAGGCCGGTCGAGGCGTCGGGGAATGCGACGCTGCACATCTCGACACCGAGGTTCTCCCTCACCCTGCGTGAGCACATTCGCAAGATCTTTCGCCGCGGCGACGGTGAGCAGCGCTACCACCGCGAGGCGCGCGCCCGGATGCGCAAGGTCGGACAGCGCGTGATCCCACGGGTCGAGTCCGTCCTCGTCGGGCAGCGGCAGGTCCCGCCGACGCCGCTCGATCACAAAGCCGCGACGTGCCACAAGGAGCGCTCGCAACGGCGTTACCCCTGCGCGTTCCACCTCACCGTCGATCGCGGCCGCTTCTCGATCGCCCTGCGCGCCTACCTCGTGCGCCCCGTCGACGAGCTCGCCTTCGCGGCGCTCAAGAGCGCGCTCAAGGCCGCGCTGCGCGAGAAGTGAGCCAACCGACCGCGTGACCGAGCGGCGTCACACACGCGATCCAACGGTGTGACCTCCGGTCGGGCCGTTCGATCGCGCGCAACGCCTTCGCCGCGACCCAGAGCACGGTCGGCTATATCTGTCGTGTACAACAATCCCCGAACACGATTCTCGGGAGCACGTCGGTTCAGGTGATGCTCGCGCCGAACCAGGACTGCTCGGGGCTCAAGACCTTCTTCTATCTCTGCAGCAGCGACGCCACTCGGCAGGGGTGAACTGCACGCGACGCTACAGCTTCGACTTCTGACCCGTGCCCACGGAATCGATCGCCCCGGGGTGACGCGGCCCTGGGGCGTTTTCGATCCGGTCGCAGCAACGATCGACGCGCACCCGTGCGAGTTGACCACATCGAGAGGCCGCGTATTGTTCGGCACGTGCATTGCACGCATGATCCGAGCCATTCGAACTCGGACCAGAGGTGCAGCGTGTGGTATTTGTCGTTGATTTTCGCTGGCTTGGTCGAGCTCCTCTTCCTGATGCATCATGCGGACCCCGACTACATGGGGATTCCACTCGAATTGTACAAGATCCTGCGTGTCACCGCGGTCCTCGCCAGCGCGGCTGGCGCCTTCGCCTTCTGGCGCGCGCGTAAACAGCCCGATCGCAACGCACGCGCACAAGCGCTGATGCTACTTTTCGCTCTCCTGCCGACGTTGCACTGGATCGTCGGGAATGGCTACTTCCGCTCCACGATCCTCCTCGCCCAGGGGTCCGTCGCGCCGCCCGTGCTCGTCGCCCATCTCGAGGACCACGATGGCGTCGAGCCGAAACGCGCGGCGGCGTGGCTGCTCAAACCTGGAAAGGGTGTCCGTGACGTACCACGCTTCACGGTGAGACAGCTGTCGTCGTTCCTCTCGATCGCCCCTCGAAAGCTCGAGCGCTATGTCCCCGCGATGCTCGCCGAGGCCGACGCGCGAATCGCCCGCTTGGACGCGCCCGAGGCTCTACGCTCGTATCGCTATCTGCTGCGCTACATTCCGACCTCTCCGAACCCGAAGCACCGAGAACGCCTGATCCTGCGGTACGCATCCGAGCGGGCGATGCGCCGATTGCTCCCGACGTTGGACCAAGCTCGGATCGCCGCCTTGCCCCTCGGACTGCGTGCGCTGCTCACCGATCTGAAGAGTCGCGGGAACCTCACGTGGCCCATCCCCGTGAAGATCGAATTGACCGATTCGTTCGCCACGTCCAAGAATGAGGGCCATGGCCCCCTTTACGACCGTCTCTGGCGCTGCAGGCTCGTCGGCTCCCTCGAGGCCGCGGGTCTGCAGATCTCTCCGACGACGACGAACGCGGTCCTGCGGATCGTGGTTCAACGCAGCGGTGAAGCGCGCAAGACGACGTTCGTCCGCCGCAGCGGGGGGTCGTGGCGCAGCGGTGAGTCGTGGCCCGACATGACGGTTCCACTGTACACTCTCGATTTCCGCGTGCTGCGTTCGTCCGACGGGCGCCAGATCTACCGCCGCACGACCCATACCAACCGCGATCGCTTGCGCTCGGTCCTCTCCTCGACGCATACGAAAGAGCGCTTTCAGAGCGAACTCTACGACAACGCGATGTGGGATGTCTGCGACCCGCTGATCGCCGAGTTCGACACGGCGCCCCTCTTCCCTTTGGCCGAGCGGCGCGACACCGCGCGAAACACTGAGCGTCCCTCGCGATTCCCTCGATGAGGCGCCGATCGACCCGATCGATGTCGACGGCGGCCCCGCGAACCGCTACACTGTGAACCAACGAAGGTCTGGCCCAGGGCTCGCAGAGGGACGAGAGCATGAACGCGCTTTTGATCGCGTTGGCAATTCCGCTGTTTTTCGTAGCGATCGCCGTCGAGTATTGGCTCGGCCGCCATCATCGAGAGCCGATCTACGCCCTGCAAGACTCGATCGCCGACCTCGGCTGCGGCGTCGGGCAACAGGTTCTGGCGGTCTTCTTCAAGGGGCTCATCCTGGCGGCGTATGCCCTGATCGTCTCCCGCTGGGCGGTCTGGCACGTCGACGGGCGCTCCGTCCTGGCCTGGGTGCTCGTCTTTTTGGGCGTCGATCTGTGCTACTACTGGTTTCACCGCGCCAGTCACCGAATCAACCTGATCTGGGCCGGCCACATCGTGCATCACCACAGTGAGGAGTACAACCTCAGCGTCGCCCTTCGACAGAGCTGGTTCGTGGGGCTCGTCGACTGGATCTTCTACCTGCCTCTCGCGCTGATCGGCGTCCCTGTGACGATGTTCGTGATCGCCAAGACCCTCAACACCCTCTACCAGTTCTGGATCCACACGCGGCTCGTCGGGCGCCTCGGCCCTCTCGAGTGGTTCCTCAACACCCCGTCGCACCACCGCGTGCACCACGGGATCAACCCCACGTACATCGACAAGAACTACGGGGGAATGCTGATCATCTGGGACCGTCTGTTCGGCACTTTCGAGGCCGAAGACGAGGAGCCCGTTTACGGAACGGTCAAACCGCTGGCGAGCTTCAACCCGCTCTGGGCCAACGTGCACTATCTGCTCGACATCGCGCGCTTGAGCTTGCAGGCGCAATCCCTCAAAGAGAAGCTCTGGGCGCTGTTCGCGCCACCAGACTGGCGTCCGTCGAACATGGCGCCCGTGACGATCCCCGAGGTCCAGCGCAGCGAGCAGCGCAAGTACGCGGTCTCCGCGCCTCGGGGCTTGGCGTTCTACATAATCGGCCAATTTGCCCTCGCCGCAATGGCGACGACGGTTTACCTCTACCTCTCGGGCCTCGTCGCCCCGCTGCGATTGGGGCTGGCGGGGCTGTTGATCCTCGTCACGGTGACGGGCTTCGGTGGTCTCTTCGAAGGCCGACGCTGGGCGCTCTGGCTCGAATACGCTCGACTCGTAGCCGTCGTAGCCACCGTCGCAACCTACGCGTGGGGCTCTCGCTATGCGGGCCTGGCGAACGCCGTGGCGTTCATCGCCTCGTCAGCCTTTGCCATCTGGCTTTCACGCTACCGCCCTCACTTCGCCCCATCTTGACCCACGAGATCCCGCACCGCGCTGGGCCAATCCGGGAAAGTGAAAGAGAATCCCGAGGCGAGCAGGCGACCTGGAATAACCCAACGACTCTTCAGCACCAGCTCGCTATCGGTGCGT
This sequence comes from Myxococcales bacterium, assembly GCA_020430585.1. GTDB lineage: Bacteria > Myxococcota_A > UBA9042 > JAGQJP01 > JAGQJP01 > JAGQJP01. The sequence continues at coordinate 5,318 of JAGQJP010000296.1, forward strand.
AGCGCTACCGCACCGAGCTTCGCCATCCAACGTGTCGCGGGCAATCCAAGGCCTACGTGACACGCTTCGCGCAACCCGCGCATCAGCTCGATCTGCGGAAGCGGCCCGGGTGAGGCCAGATTGACGGGACCGACGAGCTCGTCGTGTTCGATCAGCCAGTCGATCGCGCGACAGAAGTCGAGGTGATGAATCCACGAAACGTACTGCCGGCCTCCGCCGATCGAGCCCCCGAGGCGCCATCGCGTCAGGCGCCGCAACATGTCGAATACGCCGCCCCGATCGGGGCTCATCACCATCGCGGTGCGCAACAACACCTTTCGCGTGTGCGGCGTCTCGACCTCATCGACGGCGCGCTCCCAGGCCTGGGCGATCTGAACGCTGAAGTCCCAATACCGCGGAGCGTCGGGCTCTCCACCGCCGATCGTGCCGCTCTCCTCGTCGTTGGGGGCGTCGAAGCGGTGGGCATAGATCGTCGCGGTGCTCATCTGCAGCCAGAGCGTGGGGGGGCGCTCGACCGCGGCGATCGCCCGACAGACCGCGCGGGTCGAATCGACGCGCGAGTCGAGCATCTGTTGCATGTTCGTGGCGGTGTACCGACAGTTGACGCTGCGCCCCGCGAGGTTGATCACGACGTCGGCGCCGTCGATCGCGCGGTACCAATCCCCCGCCCCTCGGCTGGACCAGTGGACGAGCCCAGGCGCATTCGCCGCGCCGCGGGTCAACACCACGACGTCGCGCCCGGTTGGCCGAAGATACCGCGCGAGAACGCCACCGACCTGTCCAGATCCACCTGCCAAGACGATCTTCATGCTCACCCCTTCATGGTGACCGCGATCATACCACGACGC
>JAGQJP010000297.1 GCA_020430585.1 Myxococcales bacterium
CGCTGGCGCCCAGCACGATCGTCCTCTCTCGCGAATAGACCGCCAACGGCTCGAGCCCCGCGATGATCGGTGCCAGCGGCTCGAAGGCGATCTCGCAGGTGCGCAAGATCAAGGCCGAGGCCAAGGCATTGTGGGTGTGCAGCAAGAGGCGATCGAGACGCGCCCGCTCATGGGTCGTCGGCAGATTCACGAGCAGAATCCCGCCCCGCACCTCGCCGTCGCGGGCGATGCAGATCATCGCACTCTCGGGAATTTTCCCGATGCGGCGTCGGTCGAGATCGTCGGCGGAGTGCCCGATCTGAATATACTCGATCCGCGAAGCGGCGGCGCGCTCGGTTCGGAGGATTGTCAGCGGGAGCATGTGGCGCATCAACGGGCTTTCGTCGCCGAGGTAGAAATCGAGGGCGATGCCGAAGTGAGCCGCCGCTTGGGTCACGAACACGGCGATACCAGAAGCGCGCGTCTGCTCGAGGTAGCGCTCGGCGATTCGCTCCAGCTGGTTGCGCGAGAAGGTCGCCCTCATCCTTCCCTCGGCCTCGGCGCGTACGCGCGTCCTGTGCGCACCCGCTGAGCGCCCCTCATCGTGGATCGAGTCGATCGGATGCGTGCCCATGCCATCATTCCTCTCGGCGGCCCCGGCGGGCGTTGCGGTTCTCCCCAGGAGTCTGCAAATCTCGTGCACATCTTGCCGCGTCCTGGTTTCATGCGGTCGTCATCGTCTCATCACGGTTGCGGTGGTCTCGGCAGGCGCCGTCGATGATCGGGATCGCCACGTCTTCTCATGAAACGTACGCAACGGGCGTGGCGAATCGACGATCGCCCCGCATCGCTACAGGTGACACCGCGGGCGCAACGAATGTGACACAAGTGGCACGCCCACGGCCGCGGCGCACACGAGCCGCCACGACGCGGGAAGCAGCCTCTCGTCGATCCGCTGAGCGTGCGGTGCCGGCCGACGAGGGAGAGCGTCAACCTGCGCCGCGATCGCTCGACGAGAAGAAGCGCGAGACGAGCGCCCCGAAATCCAACGTGCCTCGGACGAGATAGAGCGCGGTGCGGCAGGGGCCATGGGCGGGGATGACCAGGGTCTTCTCGATATCGGCGGTGCGGCTAGGCCCGCTGATCAGAATCCGCGTCTTCGCCCCGCGGGCGAGGGGCGGCAGCTGATCGAGGGTCATTACGACGCGGTCGACGGAGGCGACGACGACGTGTTCTTCGACGACCAGCGACGAGAGCGACTCCAGCGCCCGGGCGACGTCGAGGACGATCGTACCGCTGCGGGCCACCAGGTGATGCGCCTCGGTCAAGCCGAAGCGGTAGAACATCGGCGCCGCCGCCTCGTCTCCGACGACCCACTCGGCGCGCAGGCGCTCGGGGTAATCGGCTCGCAACCGAGTGAGCAACGCGTCGTTGTCCTCGACGATCGCGAAGCTCGACTCTCCGTCTGGGCCGAGGGCGCAGACCCGCTCCTCCAAGAGAGCGAGGGGATCTCGCTCGTCCGGCACGTCGAACGGACCGGGGTGCTCGATCGCCGGAAGCGCGGCACTGGCGTCGCGCAGACGCTGTAGCAGCTCGTCGATCCGTCTCATCGCTCCTCCTCGCGCCGCTGCGTCTCGCGACCCTCGTCGGCGATCCACTCGAGGAACGTCTGGCGTGGCATCTCGGGGAGGTCGCGCTCGCTGGACCAGCGCCGCAACACGGGGAGCAGACGAGAGAAGCTCTGCGCCAGGGGATAGGTCGTCGCGGCGGCGGCGAACCATGCGGGGCGCTCGATCAGCCAGGCGAAGGCGCGGGCGATCAGCTTCTCGCCGCTCGTCCCTCGCGCACGTTGCGCCCGCTCGCGCCACTCGAGGAGCCGCTCGTGGATCGGGATCCCGACGGGGCAGATCGAGCTGCACGCTCCGCAGAGCGACGAGGCGAACGGCAGGTCACCATACGCGTCGATGCCTCCCAGGTGCGGGAGCAGGGCGGCGCCGATCGGGCCCGAGTAGACGCCGCCGTAGCCATGGCCACCGATGTTGCGGAAGATCGGGCAGACATTGCTGCAGGCGCCGCAGCGGATACAGCTCAATAGATCGTAGTGTTCGGCATCGGCCAAGAGTTGGCTGCGGCCGTTGTCCAACAGGATGATGTGGCGTCCATCGCCGTCGCCGATCTCGCTCACGTAACTGGTGAGCCGTTGACCCGTCGATGAGGTGGGCAACAGGTGCAGAAAGGTCGCCAGGTCGTCGTGGCTCGGGATCAGCTTGTCGAATCCGGCGATCGCGACGTGAACCCGCGGGAGAGTCGTCGAGAGTCGGATGTTCGCCTCGTTCTCGAGCAGCACGAGCCGCCCGCTGTCGGCGATCAGGAAATTCGCGCCGCTGAACCCGAGCTGTGCGCGAAGAAAACGGCGCTGAAGAAAGCGTCGTGCCGCGAGGGTGAGGTCGCGGGCGATCGCGCTGCGCTGTCGAGGCGGAATCGCCGCGCCCTCGAAGCGCAGCTCGCTGGGGAGCTCGTAGGCCAGGCGCTCGCGAAAGAGCGTGAGGATCTCCTCGACCGCCAAGTGGATCGCGGGTGCCGTGATGTGGGCTGGAGCTTGCCCCAGCAACTGCACGATCAGCTCGCCGAGATCGCTCTCGGTGACCTCGATTCCCGCCGCTTCGAGAGCCGGGTTGAGAGCGATCTCCTCGCTCACCATCGATTTTCCCTTGATCACGCGGGTGACACCGTGGTCGCGACAGATTCGGAGCGCGATTCGCCGCGCCTCCTCGGCGTCCAGCGCGGCGTGCACGACAAAGCCGTTCGCCTGGGCGCGCTCGATGAATTGCGCCAGCAGCTCGTCGATCCGGCAGAGGGTGTGAAGCTTGATCTGGCGTGCGTGATCGCGACGTCGCTCCCACTCGGCGTGGTCTTCGATCGTGGCGTTGCGCTTGTCGACCGCGCGCTGTGTGGCACGGTATAGCGTGTCGGCGAGACCGCTCTGCGAGAGCTGTCGTCGCGCGCGATGCTCGAGGGTCTTGCCTTTCACGAATGCGCTCCAGCTAGAACTTCGGCGACGTGTAGCACGCGAAGGCCTTGATTTCGGCGCTCGGCGAGCCCTTGCAGCTGCATACCGCAGCTGGAATCGGTGGTGATCAGGAAGTTGTAGTCGAGGGGCTCGTATGCGGCGAGCTTCCGCGATCCCATCGCGACCGAGAGACGCGGATAGTTGACGGAGAACGTTCCACCAAAACCGCAACACCACTCGTCGCTGAGGCTCGGCACGAGCTCGAGCCCGCTCACCCTCCGCAGCAGGGCGAACGGCGCATCCCCGCTGTGGAGCTCGTTGCGCTGGTGGCAGCCGACGTGAATCAGCCCGCGTCCGACGAGGGTCGCCCCGTGATCGAGTCGATTCAGCACGTCGACCAAGAACTGGCACAGCTCGTAGGTCGGCGGCACCGACAGCGGAGTCTGACCCGGCAGTGACGGGTAGTGGCAGCGAACCATCGCCGCGCACGAGCCCGAGGGCGTGACGATCGCGTCAACCCCCTGGAACTGCGCGGCAAAATGGTCGGCGGCGCGGCGCGCCTCGTCCACCAGTCCGCTGTTGAACGGTGGCTGGCCGCAGCAGGTCTGTCCGAGGGGGACGTACACCTCGCAGCCGGCGTTTTCGAGCACCGCCAACGTGGCGCGTCCGACATCGGGAAAGAGCTGATTGATGAAGCAGGGGACGAATAGCGCAACTCTCATGACTTCAGGATTGTCCCCGTCACGGCGGGGATTTGCAACTTGTTTTCCCCGATCGGTTGCGGTATTGCTTGTTCGAACCGATCGTTCGGCCAGCAGACGGGGAGTCGATGAAGAGCGAGGCGCGCTGGTACCAAAAACTGCATTGGTGGATCCTGCTCGGGATGGTGATCGGCGCGGCGATCGGCGCTACGCTGAATTGGGCCGACAACTCGCACTCCGGTTCGATCGCAGGGCTACAGGCGCTCGGCGACGGCCGGCATCTGGTGACGGCTGGTCGCGACGGCACGCTCAAGCTCTGGCGTTTCGATCGAGGATCGCTGCGCTGGCTTCGCACGGTTCGCGGGCACACGAGCGAAATC
>JAGQJP010000298.1 GCA_020430585.1 Myxococcales bacterium
GACAGCGGAACGCCTGGCGTCGACGTGCACAATCCGCTGACCAACCCCGCCGAGGGCCCGCCGGCGGGCAACCCCGACGGCAAGAGCCCAATCCCGTCAGACGCCGCGCCAGAAAACACCTCGAGCCCGACCCGAGTGATCGGCAACGGCACCAAAGAGAGCTGCACCTCCAAGGCGGTGGTCGACGCCGTCGCCAAAGGGGGGATCATCACCTTCAACTGCGGCCCGGACGATGTGGTGATCACGATGACCGAGACGGCGAAGATCGTCAACAACACGGGCCCCGAGATCGTCCTCGACGGGGGCGGAAAGGTCACCCTCAGCGGCGGCGGTACCGTGCGCATCCTTTATATGAATACCTGCGACAAGGCCCAGGTCTGGACCACCCCGAAATGCGACAACCAGGATCTCCCTCATCTGACGGTGCAGAACCTGACGTTCATCGACGGCTGGGCTCCGGGAGAGGACCTCTTGAGCGGCGGCGGCGCGATCTACGTTCAGGGCGGGCGCTTCAAGGTCGTCAACTCGCGCTTCTTCAACAACAAATGCTCCCCCGGAGGGACCGACGTGGGCGGCGGGGCGATCCGCGCCTTCTTGCAGTACAACACCCTCCCGGTCTACATCGTCAACAGCACCTTCGGCGGCGGCGAGACCCTCGGCAACAGCTGCGCCAACGGTGGCGCGCTCTCGAGCATCGGCGTCTCCTACACGGTGATCAACAGCCTGTTCAGCTACAATACGGCGGTCGGCAAAGGCGCCAACGCCCCGAGCAACGGCGAGTTGGGCGGCGGAAATGGGGGGGCGATCTACAATGACGGAAACACGTACACCCTCACCGTTCTCGGCTCTCGCTTCGAGAACAATACCGCCAACGAAGGTGGAGGTGCGATCTTCTACGTCTCGAACGACGGGTCGGGGCACCTCGTGATCCGCGACTCGCAGCTGATCCACAACCCGAGCCTCGGCTTCGAGACCAACGGCTACCCTGGGATCTTCGTCAAGACCAACGCCACGCCGACGATCGAGAGCTCCCTGCTGCAGAAGTAGCGTGAGGGGGCTCGGGAATCTGTTGTCAGGTCGCCCGTCGCTCGTCGACCATTCGCGCGGCGATCGCCGCAAAGGCGGCGCGAATGCAACGGCGCAAGCGGGCCCGTTCGTTCGCGATCCGCTCCGCGCTGGCGTCGGGCGGCAGGTCGAAGCCCAGGATCCGTCGATGGCAGAGATCGAACGGCAGACGCTCGACCCCGCCATGGGCCAGGTTCGCCACGCAGACGACGCGGTCCCAGCCGTGACATTTGGCGGCGTAGCCGAGCTCGAGCAGGACGTTCGGGTTTGGGGCGCAGCGACGCTCGGTCGCATCTTCGATGGCGCAGGTCACGTCGGCGAGGACGAGATCGACGCTCTCGACCCGTGCGAAGATCGACGCCGGTATCTCGCGCTCCGGTCCGTTTCCCTCACCGCGCTCGAGACACGCTTCGACGTCGAGCGACCGCTCCGCGGCGCCGAGGCCAATCGTGTCGATCACCTCGCGGATGAATGCGCGGTTGGTCGCGATCGGCCGGTTCGCCTGCCATGAATAGAAGACTCGCACTCGCATTCGCGCCTCTTCTGGGTTGCGACCTTCGACCATCCCCACCCTACGGTATACCCGATCGAGTCCGACATCAACTGTCGTTCGTCACGAGATTCCCCAGACGGCGATATCGCGGATTCAGAGCTTCTCGAACTGGCTCAGAGGCAGAGACTTGAAGACCTTCTCGAGGACGGCGTTGCTCTTGACGCGCGGATCGTTGTAGCCGGTGGTGGAGACGTCGATGTTGAAATTGCCGACGTAGGTCCACATCCAGCCATTGTCGTAGCGCACCATCGGATACTTGCCGAAGAGCCGCTTGCTTCGTTCCCGGCGCGTGTAGAGCTCGTTGCGCTTGTCCTCGATCGTCATCGTGAGCACGGTCTGATGGGAGACCTTGTGCTTGAGGTACCACGAGATCCGCCCATCCCGGGCCCACGACGGCTCGAAGGCGAACTCGGCGACGAACTCCGCGGGGACGGCGGGCTTCATTTGCAACAGCTGCGCCTTCGGCAACAGCGGTTTGTGGGGCGGAGGCATCAACTCGGTGACGACGAGGGCCTTGGGGCGATTCGCCCGGGGGCAGATCGTCGCGGTGTAGCTGCCGCGATAGATGTTCCCGCCATTGTCGCTGAAGTTCGCGTTCACCCCGACGATCTTGTCGCTCAGGCTGGTGATCTGGATCGTGCCGCCCTTGCCGAACCAGTGCCACTTCTTCCGCGACGGCTCTTGCACGTAGGGACGCGCCTCGACGGGCTCGTTGTCCGTCTTGCGAAAGTACCAGACCCCCGGGCGCATCCTTATACCCCAATGCGACTTGAGCTCGACACCGAAGTTGCCGTACTCGGGGCAGACCGCCTTGAGCTCTTTGTCCTTCAGGCTGCCCCAGCGGTTGATCAGCTCGCAGCTGAACTGTGGGCATTTGGAGAGGGCGAAGACGTGCAGCGTCCAATCGTCGGACCAGGCGGCGAACACCTTGTCGACGGTGACCGTGCGGTCCTTGATCGTAATACTGATGTTGTCCGACTTCGCCGGGGGACGGTTCGTCTTGACGACGGGCGACGGATAGTTCGTCGGCTTCGTCATCGGCTCGACGCTGTGCTTGCGCTGTCCTCGGTCCCTCTTCTCTCTGCGGCCCGCGATCATCATCGTCGCCGGACCGAGCAAGCCCATCAAGTCCTTGTCCCGCGCGAGCACGAGAAGCTTGGTGAGATCCTCGCCCTGAGCGCCGACGAACCCCATCGCAGACGCTTTCGCGCACTTCTCGAGCTCGTCGGCCTTGTCGTTGGTCAACACGCACCCGACCATCTCACCGACGGTCTTGCCCGCGGCGGCGCAGAGCTTGAGGCCCTTTTTTTGGTCGCCGAAGGCTTTCTTCGCCAGCTCTGACTTCTCTTTGAAGAGCAGCTTGACGACGTTCGAGCACGCTTTCTCTTCCTTCTTACCCGGACTGTTGCACGCGGCGAGCGTGAGGGATAGCACGGCCGCGACGATCAGCATCCGACGATTCATGCTTCACCTCCTACTTGAGCTTCTGGCTCAGCTCTTTGCCTTCTTTTGCGGCGTTTTCGGTACATGTCTTCAAGTCGGCCAACTTTCCCGCATCAGCGATGCAGTCGAGGGCCCTGAGGTAGATCTTGACGCCGTCGTGGCACAGCGCGTCGGCCTTCTTCCGTTTGTCGTCGGGAACCGCCTCCTTCTGGGCGGCCAGTTTGATTCCCTTGTGGCACGCCTGTTCGTATTTGTTCTTGCAACCCGCTCCGAGCAGGAGCGCCAGCGCCACGCCGGCCAATAAAAGTACTCTCATCGCTCATCGTCTCCGTTGCGGTTGAGGATTTTCGCCGTCCCGAGAATATCCGAGCGGGGCCAGGCGTCAATAGGAAATGTTTTCCCTCGCTGTCCGGGCGGCTCGCCTCCGCTCGGACCGAGCGAGAGCGATCTCTCGCCCCCGTATGAACCCAAGGGGGTCAAGGTTCTGCCTCGCCGGCGCGAATGGTGGTATACTGGGGCGACGCAACCCAAGATGAGCTCGGATGAACGGCCGCATCGAGCCCGCGCAACATCTCGCCGATCGCTACCGTATCGAGCGTCAGCTCGGTGAAGGCGGCATGGGAACGGTGTTCCTCGCCTGGGACGAGCGGCTGGACCGACATGTGGCGATCAAATCCCTGGACGCCCTCGACCGCCGGGATCGGGTCGAGCGTTTCGCCCGCGAAGCGATCGTCATCGCCAAGCTGAGCCATCCGAACATCATCGCGATCTACGACACCGACTCGTCGGGGGCCGTACCCTTCATCGTGATGGAGTACGTCGACGGCATCGATCTCCGGCACGCCAGCTTTCGCGATGCCGCTGAGCTCCTGGGCGCAGCCGTCGAGATCGCCGATGCCTTGGGGTACGCGCACGAACAGGGCGTCGTGCACCGCGACATCAAGCCAGAGAACATCTTGCTCACCGCCGATTGTCAGATCAAGGTGGTCGACTTCGGCCTCGCCGTCTTCGAGGGGGCACGCAAGGTGACACGTACCGGCGTCGTCGCCGGTACCTTTCCCTATCTCGCTCCCGAGCTGATCGCCGGTGGCGCCCCGACTCCCGCGTCGGATCTGTACGCCCTCGGGGTTCTGCTCTACGAGTTTCTGGCTTCGGCGTATCCCTTTCCCGTCGCACCGATCGAGCGATCCCTCTCGGATCGGCTCTGGCGAGCCGCGACGCCCCTCGGCCACTATTGTCCCGAGCTGCCACCGACACTCCTGGGCGCCGTCGACCGCTGCCTCGCGCGGCAGCCAAACGACCGTTTCGCGACGATGTCCGCTCTGCGGGCCGAGCTCGAGCGCGCCCGCGGGAGTCTCCCGTCGACGACCGACGTCGTCCCCAAGCGACTCACGGTTGCGTCGGCATCTGCTGGCCCCGTCGACTCGCGGGCCCAAACGGCACAGCGTCTGGCTCCGAATTCGAGGTTGAAATGGGCGCTGATCGGCGCCACGGCTGCATTGCTACTCGCCGCGGGAACCTGGCTCGGAAGCGCCGTCGTCGGAGGTCTCGGTCGGACGCCGCCGCCACGCGTGGCGCCGCGTCCGAGCGAGCTTTCGAGCAGGGGACGACAACCCCCGGGCCCGCAGCCGCAAGCTCGGAAGCCGCCCGGCCCGAAGGCGCTCGGCCCGAAGGCGCTCGGCCCGAAGGCGCTCGGCCCGAAGGCGCTTGGCCCGAAGGCGCTCGTTCCGAGACGGCCCGTGCCGACGCCGAGTCCGAATCTGCACGGGCGGCGGCCGACTGCGCCACGTCTCGCGCAATGGGATGACGCTCGACGCCTCGGCGATTGTGCGGCGCTGGGTCGGTTGAGCCCGGCGCTCGTTGCGCGCGGCCTACTGACCCGGATCCAGAGCCGGGGCGCGCTGGCGTTTTGCTGGAACGTGCGGGCGCACACCAAGACCGAAGAAGCGTTTCGCAATGGCGATTGCGAGACAGCTGCCGTGGAGTATCGCAAGACCTTGGTCCGCACTGGTGGCATCGACGAGCTCGTGAAGATCTACAAAGAGACCTGCCTGGCGAAAAAGCGTCGTCGACGGTCGCCGAAATAGCGTTTGCGGAGTGTGCCCTATGGAATCCTACATCGCCTCCGGCCGCCTCTTCGTCGAGCGCTACCGCATCGCGAAAAAATTGGGCGAGGGAGGCATGGGAGCGGTCTATCTCGCCTTCGACACGCGCCTCGAGCGGCAGGTCGCGATCAAGATTCTCCCAGCGCTGGCGGAGCCGCAACAGCTCGATCGCTTCACGCGAGAGGCCAAGGCGGTGGCGCGCCTCAACCACCCGAACGTGATCGCCGTGTTCGACACCGATGACGCCGATGGCCTGCCGTTCATCGTGATGGAGCTCGTCGAAGGAGCGACCCTCAATCAGGTCAGATTCCAGTCGTTGCCCCAGCTCTTGGGCGTGGCGATCGAGATCGCCGAGGCCCTCGCCTACGCTCACGATCACGACGTGATTCACCGCGACATCAAGCCCGAGAACATCTTGGTCGGCGCGCGGGGTCGCGTCAAGGTACTCGACTTCGGGCTCGCCGTCTACGAGGGCGCGCAGAAGATCACCCAGACCGGTCTGATCTCGGGCACCTTTCCATATCTGGCGCCGGAGCTGATCCGTGGCGCGAAGCCCTCGCCGGCCTCCGACCAGTACGCCCTCGGAGTCGTCATCTTCGAGCTCATGTGCGGTGGGTTTCCCTTTCCCGTCGCGAACATGGAGCAGTCCTTCCGCCATCGCATCTCCCTTCCGGCGACACCGCTGGCGACGCCCCGACCGGACCTTCCTACGGATCTGCTCCAGGCGGTGGACCGAATGTTGCTCAACGAGCCCGCTGCGCGTTTCGGGTCGATGGCGCAGTGTCGCGCTGCGTTGGTCGCGGTTCAGCGCTCGCTGGGGGCCACGAGCCCGGGCGATCCTGCGATTCCCGCGCTCGTCGTTCGCCAGAGCGGCGCAGAGGAGAATCGCGCAGCCGCTGCACAGGAGCGCGGTTCGCCAAAGCCTGCGCGTGTCTCGCCTCCACCTCCTGGTTCTTCTAGCTCGGCGACGCGCTGGCGGGTGCGGGTCGGCATCGCCCTCGCCGTGCTCCTCTGTGGGACGACGCTCGGGGTCTGGATCGCGCTGCCGGGGGCGAGCAATCTACAGCCCGACGTCAGCCCTCGGCCGCCCGATGCAATGAATCCCGCGCCGAGCGGGCCGCCGCCGCGCCCCTCGCCGAATCGTCCGGCTCCGACGCCGATACGGACGGTCGGGCTCAAGATCCCGCGCCCAAAGCATCCGCAGCCCCCTGCTCCGCAAGCCCCGCCGCGACCCGCCCTGATGCGGCGCTTGAGCGCGCTCTTGGAGGCGGTGGAATGCGAGAAGATACGCAAGCTGTCGGTCGAGCTCGGCCTGAAGAACGCCACGGAGATGCGCGTCGGTCTCGCGTTCCTGCAGGCGTGTCGCATGCGGGTGACGATGAAGAACGCGTACGCCGCGTTTTCCCGTGGGGACTGCGCCAAGGCCCTGGAGTTGTACGGGGCTGTGCTACCGCTGACGACGGCGAACCGACGACAGCACCTCGAACGGTACCGGGCGAGTTGTTTGCGGGTGAAACAAACCCGGTTGCGGCTCAAACCGTGAGACGGTCCTCATCGCCAAGCCCGTTCGGGTCGCCGAAGCGTGGGTCAAACCCGACACGTAGGTGAATTTTGGTCACTGACCGTAATTCATCTAATTTGTTCTCCTTGCCCGGGTTCGACGGGTCAATTCGAACCGCCCGTCCCTCGGTGCCCGGCTCGCGCGAGGCCCCTCCGAGATCGCCCGCGACCGCATATTTCCTCGCTCGTTCGGCAATCGCAAGGCGCATCGAAGCGATTTGGCACGGGCGCTGCACATAGGGTCATCTATCGAACGAAGCTCCGAAACGGATTCGGACACACACAACCTGACGTAGACGTTACGATGGAGGCTCATATGAAACGGTTCAAATCGATGCTGATCACCCTTGGCGCCCTCGCGGTTCTCGCTGGCTCTTCACAGGCCTTCGCCTTCACCCAAACGACCGTCGGCTATATCTGCCGCGTTCAACAATCGCCGAACACGATCCTCGGCAGCACCTCGGTGCAGGTGATGCTCGCCCCGAACCAGGATTGCTCGGGCGTGAAGACCTTCTTCTACCTCTGCAGCAGCGACGCCGATTCGGCCGGCGTTAACTGTGCGCGGCGCTACACCTTCCTCGAGCTCTCGGACGTGACGAAGATGTTCCGCACCTCGGCTCGGGCCCACGAGCAGGTGAAGCTCTACAGCGATACGACCCGATCCTTCGGCACGCTGTTGGCCTACACGGGCATCTGGCACGACGACTTCTGATTTCCGAGTGATTCTCGCACCTGAAACGAAGCACCGGGGCTATCACGGCCTCGGTGCTTCGTCGTTTTCGGCGACCGGCGGTCGGCCTCAGCGTCGCAGGAGCTTGAACGCCTGGTTCCACGTTCCGCCGCGCGCCGCCGAGAGCACCCAGACCAGACACATCGCCTCGAGATAGCGCGACGCCTCGATCCCGCCGAGGTCGTGGACCACTCCCCAACCGAAATCCGTGACGATCGCGCTGACCGTCGCCTTGGCCTCGTCATCGTTCCCGGCGATGAACATGTCGGGCGGGCCCCCCGGGAAATCGGGACGGAACATGAAGGCGTTGCCCACGGTATTGAAACACTTCACGACGCGCGCTTCGGGGCGCAGGCGTTGGACGTCCTCACCCCCCGAGTCGTTGCCCGAACGCGCGAGGGTCGGAGGCATCCCGCCTGAGAAGTCGAGAGGGTTGGTCGCGTCGATCAGCACCTTACCCCGCAGGGACTCGCTTCCGACAGCGGCCAAGACCTGCGCGTTGGCGACGCCGAGGGTGGCCAGCACGACGACCTCGCCGAAGGAGGCGGCGTCGGCGAAGTGTCCTGCCGAGGCGTGCGGTCCGTTTTCGCCGACCCAGGCGAGGGCGTTCTCGTTCGTCGCGCTCCGCGCGCCGAGCATCACATCGTGCCCCAACGTCAGGAACCCTACGCCGAGGGCGCGTCCAACGTCACCCGTCCCCAATATTCCGATCTTCATCGTCCGCTCCCCCTGTTCGCGGTTCTCGATCCGCGAGATCCACTATCGCGCGCTCATCGGCCGCGATCAACGAGAAATTGTCCCGGCTTTTTGGCACGCGCTGCCTACGTCTGGATCTGAATCCGATCTGCGGGCATACTGGGCCGACGGGTCGGGGGTCGGCTCGACGAAGAGGAGGATGACACGTGGCGCAACAGGACGAATATCCGTTCAAGGCTTCGGTACGCAAGGCGGCGGTGATCTTTGGGGTGCTCCTTTTGGTTCTGGTCCTTCCGATCCCGATGGCGATCTATTTCTTCGTCAAGCGGGGAAAGGGACGGGTCGTCGTTGGCGAAAACGGGCTCGAGGTCCACGGCTTTGGTCTCTGGCCGGGGCGCTGGACATTCGCCGAGATCGAGCGGCTCGGGCTGCTCGAGGTTCGGATGGTCGGCGGAGGGCTCGGTGGGGCGCTCGCCCGACAGATGAACGGCGGCGATGTCGCGGTCAACCTGATGGCGATCACCAGAGCCGGCAAGAAGCTCAAGTTCGTGCTCTCGCGCTACGAAAAGCACGAGGAGCTGATGACCCGCGTCGTCGTCGCCACGGGACTCACGCCAGAGACATTGAGCATGGGCTTGATGGGCCCGAAATGGCCCGAGCGATGAGCGACGAGAGCTTCGCCGCACGATCCTCGTCGTGCCGCAGAGCGCGAATCATCACGCCGTTGAATTTCGTTCGCGTTCGCTTATGATAGGAGGAATGAAAGACTGCGCGCGTCGAGATGGACCCAATCTGTGAAGAGCCACACGCCCGACGCACACGGACTCTCTCACCAGTGGTTGGTCTCGACCTGGACCGTGCTGCGCGGTCGGCTCAGCGGACTGTTTGCCGAGTTTCCCGAGGCGCTGCCGGTCGTGTTTCGGGCTCTGCGCAGCGTGCATCGCGCACGAACGACGTCTGGACCGACCGTTCGACGCTTCGACTTCGAGCGTCGCTATCTGCGCCAACTGCTGATCGGCGACGGGGACGAAGCGCTCTACCGCGGCGCGTCCTTCGGTGTGGCACAGGCCCCGACATCTCTCGAGTACGGCGCGACGCGCGGGATTCTGTTCCCAGCGTCCGTGCCGAACGCCAACTATCTCGGCGTCTCGCAGTTCGTCGCCGAAGCCCTCTCGCGTCACCAGGCCGCGGGCTCGTCTGCCGATGGGGGGCCGGCGACCGAGGGACGGCGATCCGGCCCATTCGAGCGTGGCCGTCTAGGCGAGGCTCTTTGGTTGATGCCGCGGAATCTGGTTCAGCGGCACAGCGGTCTCTCATCGTGGTCATCGGCGCCGCTGGCGCGTGTGGATGTCGGCCCTTTGCGCGTCGGAGAAGCGGCGCAGCGACGTGCGAGCTCGCTGTTTGCCGCGATCGACGGGCTGCTCCTTCCGCTGCTCGATCGCGCCGACGCGGCGGCGATGATGCGCTATCTGCACCGCGCGGCGTGCCTCGAGATCGTCTGTCGTTGCGCCCGACTGCGCTCGCTGATCGAGGGACTCGGGGTCGCCGAAGTCTTCGTACCCAACGAGCAGATCGAGCCGATGGCGATCGCCGTCGCCGCCGCCCAGCGGGCTGGCGTCTCCTCGCGCCAACATCTCCACGGCCTCGAGTCGGAGCTCTACGTTCCGTTTCTCGTCCGCGAGACCTGGGTCTGGGACCCGCGCTCCTTCGCACGGATGGCCGGGTTCGGGGCCAGCAGCGAGCGGCTGGCGATCGTCGGAAATCTCGAAGTCGGCTACTGGGGACGGTGGTTTCTGACGGTGACCGAGCGCGGAGCCGGACGCGATGGCGATCGACGGTCTCCGCACACCGCTCTCGACGCTTCCGTGCGACGCGATCGATCGGCACCTTCGATGCGTAGCTCGAGGCCGAGCGGGCGTGGCGCTCGCCGCTGTTGCCTGTTTCTCGCCCAGTTTCACGGTGGGGCCGGCTCGGCGAATCCTTTCCTCCGAGGTTTCGAGCTGCTCGTTCGCTCGATCGCCGTCGCGGGTGGGTGGCGGCTGAGGCTGCGACAGCACCCGTTTTCGCCTGCCGATCCGCTCGTCGATGCCGCTCTGCGTGATGCGGCCTCGGCGATCGAGGTCGAGATCGCCCCGAGCTCGGAGCCTCTGGCCCCGCAGATCCTCGAATCGGACTGTGTTCTCACCGTTTCGTCGTCGGGGATCGCGATCGCCCACGCCTTCGGCCGCACGACGGGCCTGCTTTGGCTCCCCGAGATCGAAGCGCTCTTCGGGCCGCCCCTCGTCAGCGTCGACCACGTCCTCCGCTGCGACGCGGATGTAACCCACTTGCTGCACCACGTTCCGGAGCGCCGCGAGGTCGATCGCGATCGAGTGGCCGCTTGGGTCGCCGATCTCGAGTCCCGCGTCATCGATCGCTTGGCCGACCACCCGACGCGGCGCTGACCGAGGGGTCCCTCGACGCGGCCGAGCGGATGTGCCCGTCCAGCGGCGGTCGAACCGTTGCTGGGACGATCGATCGCGAGCCAGAGCTGTCGTTTCGCGCGGGAGCATCCCTGCGCTTTTTTTCAGAGAGGCTCGGTTCCCGCGGTGTGCTGCGAGCGCAGCGCGTCCTTGAGGCGTTCTTGGGCGCGAACCCGCATCAGCTTGTAGATCTCACAGACCTCTTCGGCGCTCAGATTCGAGACGCGCGAGGCGACCTTGCCGATGCAGCGGGCCATCTCGTTCTTCTGATTGCGAGTCAGACGGATCACACGCGTGGATGTGTGGGGTGCGTGGGCGCGAATGCGCTGTGCCGCCTCCCAGGAGGTCATCTGCGGAATTCCACGATCGAGAAAGACGATATCCGGCCGCAGGTGCAGGGCGCGCTGAACGCCGTGGCGACCGCTGTTGGCGATTTCGACGGCGAAGCCGACGGACTCGAGCGCCCGTTGAAGCTCGCTGGCGGACACACTCTGTTCTTCGACGAGTAGTGCCAACATCGGGCTTCCTCCGCGGGGCGAGGGTGAATATGATGAGAATGTTACGAACTGATAATAATTCGCATCTACAGAATTGTCAACTGAATCTAGGCCTGCTCAACGGTTTACAAGGCCCGCCACCGATGGTAGTGATGATAGTATGAGCGAAAACGGATCGGAGCGTGGCGCCCGTCCCCGCATTTTAGTCGTCGATGACAACGACATGAACCGTGAGATTCTCTGTCGCCGGCTAGAGCGCAAGGGGTACGACGTGACCACGGCGGAGAACGGCGTCCGGGCTCTCGAGCTCGTCGGCGAACAGATCTTCGACCTGATGCTGCTCGATATCATGATGCCCGTCGTCTCGGGGCTCGACGTCCTCAAGACGGTGCGAGAACGCTTCGACCCCGTCGAGCTGCCCGTGATCATGGTCACCGCAAAGACGGGTACCGAAGACATCGTCGCGGCCTTCGAGCTCGGCGCCAGCGACTACGTCACCAAGCCGATCGACTTCCCCGTCGCCTTTGCCCGGGTGCGCACCCAGCTTCAGCTGCGCTTCGCCGAGGTGGCGCTCAAAGAGAGCGAAGAGCGCTACGCCCTGGCCGCTCAGGGGAGCAACGACGGGCTGTGGGACATCGATCTGCGCAGCCAGGTCGCCTACTACTCGGCGCGCTGGGCGGAGATCCTGGGCATCGCGGAGGGGGCGCTCGAGCCCAATCTGGACGCCTGGTTTTCACGGGTTCACCCCGAAGATGTCGGTCGTCTGCGCGATGATTTTCAGGGGCATCTACTCGGCCACGCGGTGCATTTCCAGAACGAGCATCGGATTCGCCACCGCGATGGCGACTACCGTTGGGTGCTCAGTCGCGGCGCGGCGATTCGCGATGAGGCAGGCCAGGCCGTGCGCGCCGCCGGCTCGATGACCGACATCACCGCTCGACGCCAGATTCAAGAGCAACTCCAGCAAGAGCTGATCTCCGACTCTCTCACGGGACTGGCGAACCAGAAATTGCTCTTCGATCGTATCGAGAGCGCGATCGTGCGTTCTCAGACGCCCGCGACGCCTCTTTGGATGGTCGTGCTGCTCGAGCTCGACGATCTGTCCCGCACGATCGAGGCCCA
>JAGQJP010000299.1 GCA_020430585.1 Myxococcales bacterium
ATCCCGAGGCCGTACAGCAGATGCCCTTTGCCCGCGATCACCAGCACGGGACGCCCACTCTCACGGCGGAGTTGCGCCAGGACACGAGCTGCCATCGCCTCGTCCCAGAGCGACTGCGCTTCGTAAAAGTGTCGCATCCGCCCGCGAAACCGCGATCCGTGGTGCGGGCTGGGCCGACGCCCACCGCGGTGATGGTGCAAGCCTCCGATCATGTAGAAGAACAACGCCCGATGCGCCGTCGAGCTGAGGTCGATCGTCGGCAGACGGCGCCGAATCTCGGGGCTCAGCGAGGCGAGGCCGTGTCGCCCGACCTGTCGAACGACGCTCGCAGGCTCGTTGAGGGCCAACAATGGCGCCGCGATCCGCCGCGCGAAACGCCAGAACGGGCGGTAGAGCTCGACGTCGAAGCCCCAGGTCCGACGCCAATCGATCCGGCGCAGCATCTCGCGCTCCGAAATCTCCCCGCGGAGATAGCGATCGATCGTCGGCTGCTTCGTGTAGGGCAGCATCTCGAGGCCTATCGCCGGCTTGCGCGGCTCCAACAGGCGCATCACGCGCCACTGCAAGTGGTGGTCCGCCAACGAATCGTGGCGCTCGCCGACGAGCACGACGTCGGCGCCCCGCACGCGGCGGCGCAGCTGCTCGCCCGTCAAGCGCAGCAAGCGATCGGTGTCGATCACCTCCCCCGGGCGCAGGCGAATCTCGTGAGCGATGCGCGAGTCGCCAGCGAGCGGTAGCCGATAGAGGTCGTGAGAGCGCTGGATCAGGGGCCCTCGCTCGACGCGTGGCCCAGCGCTGGCACAACCGAACGCGACCACAGCGGCGACGACCATCACGAGGTCGCTCACGACCCCTCGCCCACGACCACGGGCGGCAACATCGGCGGCGAGCCGCTTTACGTGCTCCATCGCGCGATCGAAGCCGTCGTTTCGTGTTCTCCCCACGTTCCTCCGTCGCGTCGCGCGAGATCGACGCGGCTGGTGATCGACCAGCGGCCGGCGAAGTCGCTGACCGAACGAGAAATTGTAGCACGAGCTTGCACCGCGAACCAAGATGAGCTACAGCGGATCATGCGCCCACGGCGATTCGGTACACCCGAGACGGCGACAGCCGCCACTGGAGGAGAGATGGTCCGACCGGAATTGCTGAAACTTCTCGAAATGGAGGACTTCCATTGGCCCGAGAACGCCGAGGCGATTATTCTGCGCGGGCTCGCCGATCAGGCGCTGGAGAATCGCAGCCTCGCCGTTCAACTCACCAGTGGAGCGGTCACCGACTCGATCGCCCGCCAACTCGTGCGTCTCGCCCGGGAGGACGGCGATCACGACTTGCGCTGTGATGCCCTCGGTGCGCTCGGAGACGCGCTACAGAACTTCGTCTTCGATGACACGGGAGGCCTCGGCGGCCTCAGCGATGATGGTGAAGAGTGGCTCGACGGCGAGCTGCAGACGATCTTCCGCGATCCGACGACGCCGGAGCCGGTTCGTGTCGCCGCGCTCTGCGCCGCCTCGCGCTCGACCAAGGAGTGGATCGACGACGAGCTTCGCCGCGCCTATCAAACGGGCGACGAGCGCTGGATGGTGGCGGCTCTCGACGGGATGTCCTACCGCGAGGACTTCGACGCCCAGGTCCTCGCCGCTCTCGATCACGACTCGCCGAGCGTCCGTGTGGCCGCGATCGACGCCTGCGCCGTGGCGCAGGTCGAAGCCTCGCTGCCGAGACTGATCCGCTTTGCCCGCGACGAGACACTCGACCCGATGCAGCGCGTCGCCGCAGTCGCCGCCCTCGGGCTCTTCGATACCCCAGAGATCGAGGCGGTGCTCGAGCAGCTGCGGCGCGATCCCAATGTCGAGATCGCCGACGTCGCCGCGGTCGCGTTGCAAGAGCTCGAGATCACGCGCTCGATGGCCCACGAAGAGGACGAGTAGACCTCAAGCCGCGTCGTGCCGGGTTTCGTCCGGGTCGACGCGGAGAAAGGCCTCGAACGGCGCCACCAACTTCGGCGCCAGCAACACCACCAGATCGATGCCCGCGCCATGGTGCTCCTCGGAGAGGACCGTCGCCTGACGGTGCAGCTGCGAGACCAGGTCGTACCGTTCGGCGGGAATCCGCAGCGAGAGTTGCAGCAGAGCCCCGCGCAGGCGGGCGCTCATCTCGCGCCGCAGCAGGTCGAGCCCCTCGCCACTCTTCGCCGAGAGGTAGATCGCCCCGGGGTGGCTCGCCCGCAACAGGATCAACTTGTCGGGGTCCTGCAGGCGATCGATCTTGTTGAAGACGGTGATCATCGGCTTCTCGTGGGCACCGAGCTCCTCGAGCACTTCGAGGGTCGTCTTCTCGTGGGTCGCGACGTGTTCGGAGGTGACGTCGAGCACGTGGATCAGAAAGTCCGCCAGCACCGCCTCTTCCAAGGTCGACTTGAAGGCCTCGATCAACCCGTGTGGCAGCTTGCGCACGAAGCCGACAGTGTCCGAGAGTAATAGCGGCTGGTTCTCGAGGCGAATCCGCCGCGTCGTCGCGTCGAGGGTGGCGAAGAGCTTGTCCTCGACGAGCACGTCGGCCTGGGTCAAGCGATTGAGCAGCGAGGATTTCCCCGCGTTGGTGTAGCCGACGATCGCGGCGACGGGCACGGGCACCTTCTCACGCCGCTTACGCCGAGTCTGGCGCGCCTTCTGAACGTCGACGAGCTCGCCCTTGAGCCGATCGATCTTGGTCAGCACCATCCGACGGTCGCTCTCGAGTTGGGTCTCGCCCTTTCCGCGCGTGCCCTTCGCCCCACCACGCTGGCGCGAGAGGTGCGTCCAGGCCCGTTTCAAGCGGGGCAGCGAATACTCCATCCGCGCGAGGCCGACCTGGAGCACCGCCTCGCGGGTGGTCGCGTGCTCGGCGAAGATCTCGAGGATCACCTCCTGGCGATCGATCGCGCAGCGCTTGGTGAGCTCCTCCCAGTTGCGCTGCTGCGAAGGCGAGAGGGTGTCGTCGAAGATCAGGCAGTCGATCTCCTCTTCGTCCATCCGTGCCGCGAGCTCTTCGGCCTTGCCCTGGCCGATCAGGTACCGCGATTGGAACTCGCGGAGCTTGACCACCTGGCGCCCGACGACGTCGAGCCCCAAGGTGTCGACGAGGTCCGCCAGCTCGGTGAGCAGCTCCTCGGCGTCGGCGGCTGTCGTCTCTGGGCCCTGAATGCCCACGAGCAGCGCCGTCTCTTTTGCTTTCTTCTTGGCCTCGAGGTCGAACATCGTCACAACATCCCAACCGCGTCGCGGGCCCGATCGGTCGTGGCCCGGGCGACGGCCCGCGCCTTCTTGGCGCCCTCGCGCAGGACCTCGATCACACGATCGGGGTTGTCCGAGAGCTGGCGATAGCGCTCGCGATAGGGCGCCATGTAGTCTTGAATCTTGTCCAACAGCGCCATCTTCGCGTGGCCGTACCCGTAGCCGCCAGCTCGGTAGCGCTCAGCCATCTCGGCGATCTCGTCGGGCGTCGCGAAGTAGCGGTAGAGCTGAAATACGGTGCAACCGTCGGGGTCTTTCGGCTCGTCGAGCCCCTTCGAGTCGGTGACGATCGAGCTGATCTGCGCCTTCATCGCCTTCCGCTCGTCGAAGAGGTCGATCGTGTTCCCGTACGATTTCGACATCTTCTGGCCATCGGTCCCGGGAATCAGCGCGAGGTTCTCCTGGATCTGAGGCTCGGGAACGATGAAGGTCTCACCGAAGGTCGCGTTGAACTTGATCGCCATGTCCCGCGTCATCTCGATGTGTTGCTTCTGATCCCTGCCGACGGGCACCAGATGCGAGTCGTAGATCAGGATGTCCGCCGCCTGCAGCACGGGATAGGCGAAGAGCGCGTGGTTCGGGGTGAGTCCACGCGCGATCTTGTCCTTGTAGCTCGTCGCGCGCTCGAGCAGCCCCATTGGCGTAACCGTCGAGAGGAACCAGGCCAGCTCGCAGACCTCGGGCACGTCGGATTGCAGGAAGATCAGCGTCCGCTCGGGATCCAGACCGACGGCGAGATAGGTCCGCGCCACCTCGAGGCTGTACTCGCGCACGATCGCGCGGTCGCTGAGCGAGGTCAGGGCGTGATAGTTGGCGATGAAGAGAAAGCGCTCGGTGCCCTCGTCGCTCTGGGAGTCGATGAACTGGCGCAGCGCCCCGAGATAGTTACCAAGGTGAATTTTTCCCGAGGGTTGTACACCGGAAAGTAGTCGTCGTCTGCTCATCCTCGATCCTATTCCTCTTCGACGGTCCCCGACGCGGTCGGACGTTGCGCCCCCTCGGGGTTGGCGGCGAGGCGCGCGCTCAGGCGGCCGAGCTCGCGTTCGAGACGCTCGATGGTTCGCTGCTGCTCGCAAACCACCTCGTTGAGCTGCTCGACGGTTCGCTCGAGGTGCGAGACGGCGATCTCGACATCGGTCAACCGTTCGTCCACTGCCCCCTCCTGCCCCTCGCGAGGTTGCTCCGTCTGCGCCCGCGACCGCCGCTGGGCAAACGGCATTCGCACACTGTACGGATTGCGACGGCAGTTGGCAAGTGCTACCGTATGGATGGCCCCAAACTCCGGCAGAGGAGCACGATGATGAGCGAAACGCCCGAACGCACAGTCGCCGCGATCCGTCGATCGGCGACCGATGCGCGCCATCGCAGCGTCGCGATCCGGATGACCGTCCTCGCCCTGCTGCTCTGCGCCGCGCCCCTGGGCTGCAGCGGCTCGGGCGGCCAGACGACGGAACGGAGCGACGCGGCCTCGTCGACCGACGTCTCGTCACCCGGGCCCGATGCGACCTCCGCCGACAGCGGGGACGACGATTGTTCGGGCTGCGGGCCGCAGACCTGCGAGAACAAAGGCGACGAGCACGACGGTGAAGGGACCTACTACGTCGAAGCCGACGGCAGCGGCAACTGCGGCTTTCCAGCGACGCCAAACGACCTGATGGTCGGGGCGATGAACCAGACCGACTACCAGGACTCGGCCGTCTGCGGCAGCTGTGTGCACATCGTCGGGCCGAAGGGCGAGATCGACGTACGGATCGTCGACCGCTGCCCCGAGTGCGCCCCAGGCGACATCGATCTGAGCCCGAGTGCCTTCGATCGAATCGCCGAGCACAGCGCCGGCCGCGTCCCGATTCGCTGGTGGCGCGTGCCCTGCGAGGTGAGCGGCCCGATCCGCTACCACTACAAGGACGGGAGCAACCCTTGGTGGCTCGCCGTGCAGATTCGCAACCACCGCCACCCGATCGCCACGGTCGAGTACCGCGCCGCCGACGGCCGCTTCGTCGAGATGGAGCGGACGACGTACAACTATTTCCTCGAGCCGAAGGGCCTCGGCGACGGGCCGTACCATTTCCGGGTCACCGACATCTTCGGTCAACAGATCGAGGACGCGAACCTCCCCTTCAAAGAAAACACCGAATATTCATCGAGCTCCCAGTTCCCCGCCTGCCCCTGAGCGTTCGGATCTGTACGGCGGTGACGAAGGGGAGTACCCTCGAAAGCGACGACGCGCGGAGAGCACCATCGACCGATTGACCCTCGACCAATTTCGCTTCGCCACGGCCGAGTTCGACCAGCTGGCAGCGGGCACCAACGCGATCGATCGCTTCTGCTCGTCGAGCGTCTGGGCGCTCTCGGCCCACGAGACGTTGATGCCCCCGCGGGAGGGCGTGATCTATCGCGGCGAGCACGGCTGGGCCGCCTTCGCGCGCGGAGTGGACCCGAACGTCGGCCCCTATCTACAACCCCTCGAGGCGATGTGGGAGTTCGCATCTCCCCTGGTGTATCGCGACGACGAGGCCTTCGCTGCCGAGCTCAGCGCCGCCCTCGTACGCGATCGCGACGAGTGGTCGATCGTCCTGATCGGCGGACAATCCCGGGAGTCTCCCTTCTTCGTCACCCTCGCCCTGACCTTGAACCGCGCCTTTCGTGTCGGCCAGTACGGACGCACGCTGCGCCACCACGCGCGCCTCGACGGGGGAATCGCAGGCTTTCTCGAGCGCCGCAGCCCGAAATTTCGTGCGACCCTCAGGCGGGCCCAACGCGACGCCGCGCGACGGGGGATCGAGTTCGAGTACGTCGACCACCTCAGCGACCACGACGAGGCGGATCAGCTCTATCGACGCGTCCTCGACGTCGAAGGCCGCAGCTGGAAAGGACGCGAGGGGCGCGGCGTCGACCGCGGCGGGATGTGCGACTTCTATCGCGCGATGCTCTACCGACTCTGGCCCGACGACCGCTTTCGCTGCCTCTTCGTGCGCGTCGACGGCCGGGATGTCGCCTACGTCCACGGCGGGCTCCTCGACGACGTCTACCGCGGGTTTCAAGTCAGCTTCGACGCGGACTTCGCCGAGCTCTCACCCGGCAATTTGGCGCAGCTGGAGATGATCGCCCGCCTCGGCGACGAGGGCTTCCGGCTCTACGACCTCGGCTCGGAGATGGAGTACAAGCGACGCTGGGCCGAGGCGAGCTTCACGACGGTCTCGTTGCTGATCAGCAAACGCTGAGAGCGGCACGGGGCCGGGGTGGCAAACGCCGAGGGCGGTGCGGAAAAGAGGCAGCGGCTGCGGAGGGCGAGCGGGCTCACTGGATCGGCGCGCGGCGTACGCCGTAGCTCGAGAGCGGGAAGTAGATGTAGCCGTCCTGCACCTGTAGCCGCGAGACGTAGCCAACCGTGCGGCTGGCGTTGAGGATCACCGGGTTCTCGATGTCCTTGACGCCCAAAGAGAGCACACCGTACGGATAGGTCGAGGCCAAGAAGGCGACCGAGCCCTGGACGTCGAGGAGATTGAAGAAGTAGCCCTTGAGCAGCGTCTGCTTCTGCGAGACTAGACGTCCCGTATCGGCGAACTCGAAGAGCTCGAGCTTGGTGTAGGGCTGGCGCGACTCGAGCGTGTCGCCTTGCATCCCCCACCAGGGGTACTTGTGGGTCGTGACGTAGATCGTCTTGTCGCGGAAGAGGGCGCGATCGATCTGGTCGCCGACGGGGATCACCGCCTTGAGCACCGCGACATCGCCGACGATCTCGAGCACGTTCAGCGAGTTGCGGCGACGACCGAACTCGTCCCACTGGTAGTCGACCGTGTAGATCACCTTCCCCGACTCGTCGATGTCGATGAAGCGCCCCGGGATGTTCAGCGACTTGAGCTGCTTCGGATTGTCGCTGTCGGAGACGTCGATCCGATCGAGGTAGCTCTTGACGTGGAAGCCGAGCTTGTTGCCCAAGCCGTCGAGGGCGTCTTCCACGTGGTTCGAGTAGAGCACCGAGCCGTGGGTCGCCTTGTTGATGAAGGGATAGTCGGGCAACGGTAGCTTCGCCGCGGTGAAGCGCGGATTGTCGGGATCGCTGAGGTCGAGAATCCGCAGCTCGTTCTGGAAATTGCGGCGCCCCTTGTCGTCTTCGACGATCGTCCGCGCGGTGACCGGGAAGAGCCGATTGTTCAGCGGCAGGCCCGAGTACGAGCTCCAGTAGTAGCTGTAGAACGAGAGCCCCTGGGTGTAGAACTTGTTGATCTCGTCGGTCAGGACCAGCTCGCCCCGCAGCTTCGGGTTCTTCGGATCGCTCAGGTCGAGGGTGCGGAAGACCTGACCCTTCGTCGCTTCGTAGCCCAGCATGTGGACCATGTCGCCGTCGCGGAAGGTCAGCGGCGCGCCGCTGTACGGCAGATCGAGCTTGGCGATCGGCGTCGTGTCGTCGTCTTTGGAGAACTCGAGGACCTCGACGTGGACCGTGCTCTCGCCCTCGACCGAGAGGATTTGCACCGCCAACCCCTGGACATTGAAGAGCTCGTAAACCGTGCGCACCAGGAAGCGTTGGGCGGTGATCTGCGGGTTGTCGAGGTCGGCGGCGTCGATGATCTGGATCTGGTTGTTCGAGATCGCGAGCAGGCGATTCTTCACCGCCACGGCGCGTTGGACCTGCCCGAAGTGGCGCACGCGGCCGCGTTCGGTGAGGGTGTCATCGGCCCAGCTGACGATCTGTGTGCCTTGGTAGTACTGATTGCCCTCGGACCAGCTCAGCGGCAAGAGCACCAGGCCGAGCTCGTCGACGATGCGCAGCGCTTTGTCGTCGTAGTTGGCGTTGGTGTAGCTGTACTTCGAGCCGAGAGTGGTGAAGCTCTGCAGCGCGGGTAGCGCTGGATTGGCGACGTTGAAGAGGAAGAGCGCCGCGCGATTTTGGTAGTAGCCCGCCGGGTTCTCCCAGACCTGTCCGAGGCCGAGGAGTCGGTCCCCCTTGGCCACGAGCTGGTTGCAATAGCCCGGGAAGGTTACGCGATTGAGATATTTCGGCGCCGTCGCGTCGGCGACGTCGAAGGACCAGAGGTCGCTCGAGTAGTTGTCGTACGGATAGTTGCGGATCACCGCGTAGGCGTTGGGGCCCGAGAAGCGCGTCGCCATCAGCGAGCTGTAGCGCGCGTCGATCTCGAGGACGCCAGCGACCTTCAAATCATCCGGATAGGTCAGGTCGACACTGGTCAACGTAATCTCTTTGGTCGAAACGTAGCGCCGCGAGAAGATCCGCAACGAACGCTCGTAGAAGTCCATCTTGAAGCGATCCTGGATCACGCCCGGGATGTAGATCGAGCCGCGGACGCCGATCTTCCCTTTCGGATCGGAGATGTCGACGTAGGTCACCAGCGTCTCGCGCTCGAAGGTCGAGTCACTGATGTAGTAGTTCGGGTCATAGGCGGCGACGAAGATCGCGTGGGGGGCGACATGGATCAGGTTCGAGGTGCCGCTGAACTCGACGCGGTCGACGGCCTTGATCTCTTTGGGGTTGGTGATGTCGAGGGAGACCACCCAGGTCGTGTCTTCCCAATCGAGGGTGTTGTAGCGCCAATAGTTCGCGTTGCGCTTCGAGACGGCGTAGAGCACGTCGCCGACGAGGCGGCTGTCGGTCACTTCACCCTCGACGTTGACCGAACCGAGGACTTGCGGGTCGCTCGGCTTCTGCACATCGACGACCAAGACCTGGCTCCCGTGGAACCCGAGGGGGTCGGCGTCGGCGTCGAACATCCAGTAGGTGAAGTAGTCGCTCATGATCACGTAGGCGCGCCCCTTCTCGACGTACATCTCGACGGGCTGGCCCTGAAACGGCACGCGACCGACGATCGTCGGCTTGTCGATCTCTTTGATGTCGACGATCACCAGGCCGCGATAGGAGTTCATCAGGTAGAGATAGTCGCCGTCGACCTTGAAGATGTCGGCCTCGACGATCTCGCGGGTCGGGTCGGGCGTCGGCATCTGCGGCAGCATCGGATCGCTGGTCGTGACGCCGTCGGAATTCTCGGAGGCGCCCATCATGTCGCCGCCAGCGACGCCTGGGGAGTATCCGTTGCGCTGGTTGTTCGGCAGATACTCGTTCTCGGTGGCGGTGAGGAAGCTCTCGGACCCCACCTGTGGGAAGATCGAGCCGTCGAGCGGCGGGTGCTCGCCGATCACCGGATCGGGCTTCACTTCGACCGGTACTTCGACGATCTTGGTCTTCGAGCAGCCTGGTGCCAATACCAGCGCCGCGATCAGCAGCAACGCAATTCGTATCCAACGTTTCATCTTCCCTCTCCTTGTGGACCGTGAATCCGCCGCTCCCGTGTGCCGACGGACCGGGCTCTGGCGAGCCGGGATCATCTCGTGCAAAGGCGATGCCACAGATCAACTTCTCGACTTTATTTGACTTTGTTGGCATCGTCGAGCATCCCGGGGCGGCAGCGCCCGGATCCGTGTGACAACCCGACGCGGCACCGTACGCTGTTCAGACGTACAATCGAGATGTTACACCGATTTGCAAAAGATGTTGACAGTGTCAGCAATGTAAACAGTGTTTACAAACACTCAGTAGGGACGCCAACTGGCGAGGAAACTCGGCAGGTCGCGCAGGTCGAAGCGCACGAGGGCCCGGCCAACGCGCGCGTCGCCGCGGTAGAGTGAGCCGTAGAGCGTGGTCATCGAGCGGCTGAAGCGCAGATAGCTCACGTTCTTCTGCCCGTGAAAGCGATAGCGGGTGCCATCGTCACCGAGAAATTCGAAATTGTAGACCAGCTGACGGCGCAGCGGCAAACCGATCTCGAGGTGGCCTTGTAGCGGCCGCTCCTCGGCGATCCCGTCGACCGAGACGCGCCCCTCGAGCGTGAGCGGCTCGCCCTCGGGGTAGCGCCTGAGGGGCCCGCTGCGTGCGGTCACGTGGAAGCGAATCGCCAGGGGAGGCGACCCGTACGGTGCATCGTCGAGGGTCAGCTCACCCGACATCGTCTCGCGGAAGTGAAATCCCATCGGCGAATCACCTTTCCTGGGGGCCGGGCTGAAGTGGGCTCGAGCCGGGCTGCGTCGGGCCGAACAGCTCATCGACAGTGGCGACCGCTCGCTCGGGATCGCCGGCGCGCAGCGCGGCCACGAGCTCACGCATCAAGCTCAAGAGGCGCTCGGTGTTCTGGTAGTACCGCTGCAACAAACCGCGGCGCACGAAGTAGACGTCGTGCACCATGTTCATCATCAATACGAAGACCTTGTTCCCGCACCCCCACGAGAGCAGGTGAAAGAACTCGAAGTCGAGCTGTTGGATCGCGTCGGTCTCGGCGGTCGTCTCCCAACGGCGCAGAACGTCGGCGAGCTGGTCGAGGAGCTCGGGGCTCGCCCGTTCGGCGCCCAGACGCGCCATCTCGCGACAGAAGACAGAGCGCGCCTGGTGCAGCTCGTCGACGAGCCGCTCGTTGAGGCGCTCGCCGTCGAAGAGCAGCGCCGGTAACAGATCGAGACCCGCCTCGGACCAGAAGTCGATCACATCGGCCCCGCCGCCGTGGTGAACGGCGACCAACTTGTCCTGCTCGAGAATCTTCAGCGCCTCGCGGACGCTCGCCCGGTTGACACCGAACTGCGCCGCCAGATCGCGCTCCGAGGGCAGGCGATCGCCGGGTGTCACCCGACCGCCGATGATCGTACGGCGGATCGACTCGGCGACCTGTTCGGAGATGCGGACTCGTCGTATGGCATCGAACATAGCGAATATAGGCTACCTCAGCGCCGAGGGGAGATCAACAGCGCTCGTCGGACCGACTCGTGTTTCGATTTCCATGCGGCCTCGACGACGGTCCAGGGAAGATGTGAGTTTTTTGCAACACTGTGCCCGCCGTGCGTCAGCAAATTCCACATAACCCATTGATATAATTGAACCCCACCTGGCCTCGTTCTTGCTCCCTCCGAGGCTGGGTTGGCACTGTCGCTTGGAAGGAGGGTCGAGGATGATGACGTTGAATCGGTGGAAACGCGCGGCACTCCGACTACTGCTCACGCTGCTGCTCGTCGTCGGACCCTGCGCCGCCGCGTTGGCTGAAGGAAGCAATCCTGGCACACTGAGCGTCGAGACCGAGGGCGGAGACGGCACGCTGCTGGCGGTCGAGACCGACGTCGAGTGCGCCTACGTCTTCGATGCCTGGGGTGGAATCGACGCGGTGACGCTGACGGCAGTCGTCCCGCTGAGCGCCGACAAACGCGAGACCGCTGAGTTGCGGTTCGATCTCGATCTTCAACCGAAGCAACAGCTCTACTATTCATGGATTCGCAACCTGACGATCGACTACCGCGAGCTCGTGGACGGGGTCGAGCGCCCGGGGATCTTCTCCGCCGAGGGAACCGTGCGCGTCCTCGAATCGGTCGCCGATTCGAAGGGCCTGACCCTGCACCTGACCTTCGAGATCGAGGTTCAGCAACAGCTCGAGGACCAGAGCTGGAATACGATTCGCCACTTTCGAAACGGCGAAGCCCTCGCGACGACCCACCTCGGGCCGAACGAGCAGCCCGGGCCGACGACGGGGCCCAGCCCGGTTCTCGTGCCCGTGGTGCTGCACGACGACCCCGTGCCCGAGCTTCCCGACGTGGTCGTCACCAGCGACGGAATCAGCAACGGATGCGACGGCGAGGACTACAACTCCTACGACGACTACGACGGTGAGCCCCAGCCCGACGCCTACGACAACGGTGGTGGCTGTACGGGTGATCCCGGAACCGAGTCGTCGAGCCCGGGCCCGAGCTGCGACGGCAACGACAACGGCAGCTACGACAGCGAGGCGAGCAGCGCCCCCGATGGAAACTGCTCGTTGCGCCGAGGACGCTGTCGCGGACGCGCCTGCCGCCTGCCCCGCGCCTATCTGATCGCTCTGCGCCTGGCGCCCTTCTTCTTCGCCCTGCTCTTCGTGCTCGCTCTGAAGCGACGCTCGCTGCACCTGGCGGACGGCAGTCCGGTCTCGTAGATCATCGGGCTCTCGAGCCGAGAGCTCGGCCGCGCGAGGAATTTCCTCGGCGGCGTGGAAATCGGTAGACCTCGGGTCCGCTTCGCACTACCTTTTTCCCAAGCCAGCCTCTCCTGGCGAGCAAACCCAAGGACGGGTCGAATGCCCCTCTTCTCTCGCATCGCTCTCGCCGCGGCGTTCATCGCGGCGTTTGGCACGGCGCTCCCCAGCGCGGCCGCACAGAACAAGCGAATCGCGAGCGCCCTCGCGCGGCTCGACAAGCGGATGACGCGCTTTTTCCAGAAAGGCGGATTCGTCGGGCTCTCGATCGGCGTGGTGACCGCAGACGGGACGCTGATCGAGCGCCACTATGGCGCGGTGAAAAAGGGCGGGCCGAAACCGCGGGCGACGACGCTCTTTCGCATCGGCTCGCTGACCAAGCTCTTTACCGCGACCCTGGCGCTACGCCTGCGCGACGAAGGTGTCTGGAGCCTCGCCCACCACGCGCGCCGCTACGCGGGCGGGATCGATCTCGATCGGCGGATTCGGCTGCTGCACCTGTTGACCCACACCAGCGGGCTCCCGCATCTACCGCCTGGTCTGCGACCGCGGGCGGGCGATATCTACAACGGCTACACGACGGCGATGCTGCGGCGCGACCTGCCGCAGCTGGCCCTCGACTCGGTCCCCGGGTTGCACTATCGCTACTCGAACCTCGGCTTCGGCGTCCTCGGCTTTCTCGCCTCCCGGGCGGCGAAGCGCCCCTTTGCGGCGCTTTTGCGAGACAAGGTTCTGCTCCCACTGGGGCTCAAAGACACGGTCTTCGAGCTCAGCCCAGAGCAGCGGCTCCGCACCGCGCCCAGCTACCAGACGCGGAAGGCGAAGTCCCCCACGATCGATTGGAAGATGGGCGTCCTCGCCTCGGCGGGCGGCCTCTACTCGACGCTCGCCGATCTCGCTCGTTTCGTCGCGGGGCAGTGGACGTCGACGCCCCATGCGCCGCTATCGCGCGAGAGCGTGCGGGAGATGCAGCTCGCCCACTTCCGCTTCGACCAGGTCGCGCCCGAGCTGACGCTCCGCGGCGGAATCGGCTTGGCCTGGCACCTTTTGCCGCTGAAGATCGGCGAACGCTGGCTGCCGATCGTCTGGCACAACGGGGTCTTCACCTCGTATCGCAGCTTCATCGGGCTCTCCGCCGAGCGGCGGATCGGCGTGATCATCCTGAGCAACACCGCCGCAGACGTGAACAAGCTCGGCCTCGGATTGCTGCGCGCCTTGGCTCCCCTCGGCACGCCGCGCCGCACCGTCTCAGCGGGCCGCGAGCTACGTCGCCTGGCGACGGCGTTGCGCCACGAGTTCCGCACGACGCCGACGAGCGCCCTCGAATCGCTGTTTCACCCGACCTTCACCAGCCGAGTCCGCAAAAAAGCGCTGGTCAAGCTGGTCTCGACCTACGCCAGCAAGCTCGGCGCGATCACCCGGGCGCAGCTGCAGGTCGACGCAACACCGCGTTACGGCGAGCTGATCCTCCACGGTTCGACGGGTGCCAAGCTGCATCTGAGAATCGGAGTCGATGCGCGGCGCAGAGGCGCGCAGATCGTCCTGCTTCAACCGCTACGCTTCGAAGAAGCGCGTCGATGAAGGCGCGGGCTACTTGCGAGCGACGAGATAGAGCCGAGGAGCGCCGAGCTCGAAGGGTGTCATCGCGGCATCGCCGTATCCAGCGAACTCGCGGAACCCCGCCTCTTTGAGCGCCGAGCAGAGCTCGCGATAGGTGTAGAGCCGGATCGATGAGCGGCGCTGCTGCTTGATTCCCGCGCGGACGAAAGTCCAGAGAGACTCGACTCGGCCGCTGACGTGATCGTAGTGGCGCTCTTCGAGGACGACGGCTTCGCCGACCTGAAGCCAGTGCTTCTTGACGAAGTTCGGGAAGAGGCTCTCGGCGACGTGGGTGTCGATCACGAAGCTCCCCCCCGCGCGTAACGCGCGCCAGACGCCGCGAAAGAAGTCGCGGTTCCCCGCCTCGTCGAAGTACCCGATGCTGCCCCAGAAACAGACCGCCGCGTCGAACTCGGACTCGAAGGTCAGTCGCTGCATGTCGCCGTGGTTCCAGGCGATCTTCAACTCCTGTTGATCGCCCTTCTGCCGCGCCTCTTCGAGCATCTCCCAGCTCAGGTCCACGCCCGTGACCTGATGCCCGCGCTTGGCCAACTCGAGGGAGAGCCGCCCTTCGCCACAAGGGACGTCGAGGATCGAGAGGTCGTGGCTGCCAGCGAGGACGCGGCTGATGAACTCGGCGTCGAGGGCGACTTGCTCTGGTGTCTTGGTCTGGCGCTGGGCGTCGACCCAGGATCCCGAGAAGAATCCCTCCCACCACTCATAATCTTGCGACATTCGATTCCCCTTCTCTCCGCGGGAAAAATAGCTCACGTTTTGCTGATCTTACCGTCTGATCGAGAGGGCGCAATATTAAATTCGACCCCGATATCTGTTATGCTCGTACCCAAGCAGGGTTTTCACACACGGAACAATCGATGACAGCCGCGCGAGAGGGATTCCAGATCCCGGGAATCACCATCGAAGCCGAGGTTGGGCGTGGAGCGCACACGGTCGTCTATCGCGCGCGGCGCGACGGTGTGCTGTATGCCGTCAAGGTTCGACGCGACCCCAACCCGAGTAGTGATCGGGACGCCGCGCTGATGTTTCGCCGCGAGGCCGCCCTGCTCGCCTGCTTCCACCATCCAGCGGTCCCGCGCATCGTCGAGGTCGACGAGATCGAGCAGGGTCCCTACATCGTGATGGAGTATGTCGACGGCGAGACCCTCGCCGCCAAGCTCGATCGGGGCGCCCTCTCCGAGTCCGAGGTCGTCGAGGTCGCGCGCGCGCTGGCGGGAGCGCTCGGCGTCGTTCACGAGAACGGCCTGGTGCATCGCGATCTCAAGCCGCAGAACGTGCTGATCGACAAGAACGGCGCGGCAAAGTTGATCGACTTCGGCTTCGCCGTGCGAATGCGCACCGACAAGAGGGACGACGAGAGCGTCGTCGGAACGTTCCTCTATTGCGCTCCCGAGCAATCCGGAATGCTCAACCGCGCCCTCGACGGACGCGCCGACCTCTACAGCCTCGGCGTCGTGCTCTACGAGTGCGCCACCGGCACGCCTCCGTTTCAGGCAGCCGACGTCGGCGAGCTGATCCGCCAGCACGCCGTCGAGACGCCCGCGTCGATCGCCGAGCGGCGACCCGAGTTCTCTCCCGCGCTGGCGGCGGTGATCGCCAAGCTTCTGGCCAAGGACCCCGACGATCGGTATCAGTCCGCCAAGGGACTGCTCGCCGATCTCGAGCAGCTCGAACGGATCAAGCAAGCGCTCGAGAACGGGCACGAGCAGCCCCTCGGCCGTTCCGATCTCACGCGACCGCCGATTGCCGAGCCGCCGCTCGTCGGCCGCGAACGGGAGCTCGCCCGCCTGGTACACCAGTTCGGCGAGGTTCGTCGCGCTGGCGGTTCGATCGTACTGCTCGAAGGCGCACCAGGATATGGCAAGAGCCGCCTCGCTCGCGAGCTCGTCGAGCGTTTGCGACTCCATCCGACGGTGCTCTTCCGAGCGCGCTGTAGCGAGGGCGACCCCGCTCCCTTCGCTGCGATCCGCGGGGCGATCGACGAGCTACTGCGCACCTGGAAGGAGCTGGATGACGCCCAGTCCCAACGTCTGTACGACGAGCTGCGTCATCAGCTCGACGACGTCGCCCCGCTGCTGCGTCGCGTCTCGCCGGCCTTGGCGGAGTTCGTCGGCGACGTCCCGGATCTGCCGAGCCACCTCGACCTCCACGAGCCCTTCTTCGACGCGATCGCCCAGTTCATACTCCGCTGCGCG
Organism: Myxococcales bacterium; assembly: GCA_020430585.1. Taxonomy (GTDB): domain Bacteria; phylum Myxococcota_A; class UBA9042; order JAGQJP01; family JAGQJP01; genus JAGQJP01. Next base: position 16,081 of record JAGQJP010000299.1, read on the forward strand.
ACGGCTCAAGGTGAGGGATTGATCCTCGTCGACGACGCCCAATGGATCGACGAAGCGTCGCTGCACGTCCTGCGGCGTGTCCACGACGAGCTTCCGCGAACGCCGCTGATGATCCTTTTGGCCTGCCAATCGGACTCCGAGACGAGCCACACGACACAGCGCCTGCTTCAGGCGTTCTCGAATCAGATCAGCCAGCGCGTCGGCCTTTCGCCATTGGGTGAGCCGGCGATCGCGGCGTTGATCTCGGCGCAGCTCGGGGGAAGCGAGGTCGAGGCCCCATTGATCCGCTCGCTCGTCGCGCGCACCGACTCGAGCCCCTTTGCTGTCAACGAGTTTCTCCGGGCGATGCTCGACGAGGGCCTGCTGCGCCCTAGCTGGGGACACTGGATCGTCGACCACGAGGCACTCGACGGCTTGCAGCTTCCGAGCGATGTGATTCAGCTCGTCGTGCGGCGCATCAGCGAGCTGAGCGAGGAGACGCAGCGCGTACTGCGGGCCGCCGCGGTGATGGGGACACGCTTCAACATCGATTGGCTACCCGCCCTCTGCCCCGACGTCCTCTCGGTTTACCGCTGCATCGGAGAAGCGACGCGGATGCGTTTGATCGAACAGAGCGAGGGCAGCGACTACCGAGTCGTCCACGACCGCGTGCGGGAGGCGCTGATCGGCGGTCTCGACCCAGAGAGCCTGAAGGATCTACACCAACAGGTCGCCGACGTCCTCGAGCTGATGCACGAAGACGAGCCGGACACGGTCTTTCGTCTGGCGCGCCACTACGCGCAGGGCCGTGTCGAGGAGAACGCCGAGCGCGCGTATCAGACGAACATCGCCGCCGGGTTGGCGGCCCTCGAGAATTTCGCCAACGACGACGCCCTCGGCTTCCTCGACCAGGCCCGACGGGCGGCCGAGCTCGCCGAGATCCCCAACACCGCCCGTCTGGACGACGCTCTCGCCACGGTCTGCACGCGGACGCGTCGCTTCGACGAGGCGATCGTGCACCTCGAACGAGCGATCGCACAGAGCGAGACGGCGATCGAACGCGCTGGCCTGTGGCGCCGTTTGGCGCAGATACACGGCGCGCGAATCGAGCCCGACCCCGCCTTCGTGGCGATCGGCAAGGGCTTCGCCGAGCTCGACGTGACGCCTGCGCTCGGTCGCACGGGGGCGATCTTGCGCTCGGCGGCGGCATGGCTCGCCCGGGCACCCGAGCGCCGGTTCTCGGGGGGCTACAAGCCCGAAACCGAGCCGACGACCGTACGGCGCCTGGAGATCCTCTCCCAGCTCTACGAGGAGGCGGGCTTTCTCGCCTTCTTCCGCAACGAAGAGATGGTGATGCTCCATAGCTGCCTGGCGGCGCTGCGTAGCTCGTTTCGGCTCGGTCCGTCGCGGGAGCTGGTGAACGCCTTCTGCAACTACGCCGCCCTGCTCGCGATGCTCGGCCTGCGCAAGCGCGCGAAGCACTACGTCTATGAGGCGCGGAACATCGCCCTGGCCCTCGACGACCGCTCGTCGATCGCCCGTGCGGCGCTCTACGAGGCCTGGGTCGCCGAATTCAGCGGAGAGCATCGCGAGGCGGAGCAACTGGCGACGCGGGCCTTGGAGCGGCACACGCGCTGGATCGACGGGGTGGACTACGTCAATGCGGCGATCGAGGTCGCCTGGAACCTCGAGCTGAGGGGCTACACCCGCGAAGCGTGGTCCTGGATCCAGCGGGTGATGGAGCGACTGAAGTATCGCGGCGGCGATGAGTCACCCTACGATCATCCCCACGGGTACGACTACGCCGCGTCGCTCTTGGCGACGCTCGGCCGGCCGAGCGAGGCGCTGAACTACCTCGAAGAGAACGAGGAGTTCCTCGCCCGCACGCCCCAGTACCTCTACGCCCACGCCGAGCTGTTGGCGCATCGCCTGCTGTTCCACGTCGAGCAGGGTGAGGTCGGCGAGCCGATCGACGCCGCCGTCGAGCGTTTCGCGACGCTCGGGCTGAAACCGGGGAAGGCGCCCCTCTTCCTGCGTCACTTCTTCATCTTTCACGCATACGCCCGGGCGCTCGCCGCCGAACGCAGCCCGGAAGCCACACTCGACGGCCCGATGAACGCCCTCGCCGCGGCCCTCGTCGAGCTGCGGAAAGCGGCGACGGTGCCGTTGATCGAAGCGCACCTGCGCGTCCTCGAAGCGCGCTACGCCCGACTCTCGGGCGATGAGCGACGAGCTCGACGCCGATTGAGCCAGGCCCAGCTCCTCGCCGAGTCCGTCGACAGCCCCTGGGTCGCCTATGAGATCGCCCGCGAGCGGGGACTGCTCTTGTTGCGCAGTGGGAACAACGGCGCGGCGGCGCGAGAGGCTCGCCTGGCGCACGAGCTGGCGGTCGAGCACGGTTGGACCTTTCGCGCTCGCCACGTCCGGGCGATGTTCCAACTCGTCTCGACCTCTCTCGAGCACACGGCGATGCTGGGAACGCGGGTCCGCGACTCGACGTCGGTCAAGCTCAAGCGTCACCTGGACGCGCTGATGCAGGTCAGCCTCGCCTCGGCGAGCGTCCTCGAGCCGGACGTCCAGGCCCGGGTCGCCCTCGACGAGATCGTCAAGATTCTCGGCGCCGAGCGGGCCTTCCTCTTCTGGGAGGACGGCGAAACGGGCGAGCTCGAGCTGCGTGCGGGACGCGACGCCCGAGGAAATACGCTCAGCGAGCTGCGAGGCTACTCGTCGACCGTGGTCGAGCGCGTTCGAGCGAACGGAGAGCCGTTGATCGTCTCGGGCACCGACGAAGGGGCGATCCTCGGCTCAGAGAGCGCCGTGACCCACGATCTGCGCAGCATCGTCGCCGTTCCGCTGAAGATCCGCGACCGCCACGTCGGCGTGGTCTACCTCGACAATCGGCTGATCAAAGGGATCTTCACGGAAGACGACGTCGAGATTCTCGCGGCGATCGCGGGCCAGATCGCGATCGCCCAGGACACGGCGCGCTCGGCGAAGCTCGAGATCCAGTACGAGACCGAGCGCCAGCGGCGGCGGCTGGCGGAGATCCTCCGCGATCTGACCTCGGCGCTCAACGCCACGCTGAACCTCGACGACATCCTCGAGCGGCTCCTCGACAGCCTCGCCCAGGTGATCCCGCATCAGCGGGCGATCGCCCTCTTGCGCCAGGGCGACGCCTTCCGCGTCCACGCGAGCCGCGGCTACGAGAACCGCGACGAGCTCAAGCGCTTGCGCGTACGACCCGCCGATGACGACTTCTTCGCCGAGCTGCTCTTGACCCAGACACCGATCTGCATCGACAACACCGCGGTCGAGCCCGTCTTCAAGGGCTACGGCACGCAGATGATGCGCTCGTGGCTCGGTGCGCCGCTGATCTCGTCGGACGAGGTGAGCGGAGCGATCCTCCTCGCTCACCCCGAGACCGAACGCTTCAGCACGGGCGAGGCCGATATCGCCGCGACGTTCTGCGGGCAGGCGGTGATCGCGATCGAGAACGCTCGCCTCTTCAGCGAAGTGCAGCGCTTGGCGATCACCGACGAGCTGACGGGGACCCACAATCGCCGCCACTTCTTCACCCTCGCCGAGCGCGAGATCGCCCGCGCCCGCCGCTACCAGCGCCCCCTCTCGTTGCTGATGATCGACGTCGACCATTTCAAATCGGTGAACGACACCTACGGCCACGACACGGGTGATGACGTGCTCAAGACGATCGCCGCCAGGCTGCGCGCGTCGATTCGCGACCTCGATGTCCTCGCCCGTTTCGGCGGCGAGGAGTTCGTGATCCTCCTGCCAGAGATCGACGACTTCACCGCCGAAAGCGTCGTCGCCGAGCGGTTGCGGCAGACGATCGACGACACGCCCGTTTCGACGAGTCACGGGCCGATCTCGATGACGATCTCGATCGGTGTCGCCGCGTTCCACGAGGAGACCCACGACGTGCACCAGCTCGTGAAAGCGGCCGACAACGCCCTCTACGGCGCCAAATCCAGTGGGCGCAACCGGGTGATGCGACACGAAGACGTGGAACGGCTCATCGCCGCCAGCTCGGCCCCGCCAGACTAGCCGATGCCTGGTCGACTAGCGGGAGGCGCTCGGGGTCCCGGCGCGCAGGCTGGACAAGCGATA
>JAGQJP010000026.1 GCA_020430585.1 Myxococcales bacterium
AGACGGTCCGCTGGGCCGCCGCGCATCTATTCGGCGCCGAACGCCGAAAGCGAGCGCGGGCCTTGTTCGACGAGTATTGGCGCGAGGTGCGCGATGACGTGCAGGGAGCGCTCTGGCCGATCGTGAATCGGCTGACCAAGGAGCTCGTGCCGATCGTGATGCGCTCGCTCGATCACGAGCTACGCCGTCGTCAAGCGCGCTTCGAGGCGCTGCTCGGCCCGCACCGACGAAAGCTAGAGGCGGAGCTCGGGCCCCTCTTTCGGCAGCGCGTGTTGCCCGTGATCGAACGCGAGGCGGCACCCGTGGTCACGCGGATCGTCAACAAGCTGATCGACCGCTTCCCGACAGGGAAGGCAGGCTGGAGCTTCATCAAGGACAAGCTCCCCTGGGGGCGCGACGACCACCTCAAACGGTTGCTCCAGGCGTTCATCCAGAAGGAGGTCGAGCCGACGCTGCGCGCCCACCGCGACGAGTTCATCGCCGTCAGCCGGCGAATCGCCAAGAAGCTCGGCGATGATCAGATCCTGCGGCGCTGGGTCGCCAAACTGGGGACGCGACTGCTCGATGACCGGGGGCTGCGGGCGCTCGTCGAGTCGCTGGTGCTCGATGCCACGGTGCGGAATCCAGCGCTGCGGGCCAGCGTCGCGCGGATTCTCGGCGATCCACAGTTGCTCCAGCTCGCCGAACGATTGTTGCGCGGCTTCGAACCGACGCTGAAGAGGCTTTTGGCGCTGTTTCTTCTCGATTCCACGGGACAGGCTCTCGATCCCCACGTGGCGATGCTCCTTCGCTCGCGCCTGTTGCAGAAAGATCGCCTCTGGATCCGACTGGGCTATGAGAGGCGCAGTGATCCGCTCCCGCGGCGCTTCACGGGGGTGGTCTATGGCCGCTGAGTCGACACCCTCGACCCAAGAGATTCTCGCCGGGCAGCTCGAGGCGGGGCCCACGCCCTTGCTCGTGCGCGAGCTGAGCGTTCGCGTTGCCGGCCGCACGCTGTTGCGCGACGTCGACATCGAGTTGCGTCGCGGCGAGCTGGTCGCGCTCGTCGGCCACTCGGGAAGCGGCAAGAGCGTTCTTCTGAGGATTATCGCGGGCCTGATCCGCGGCGACGAGAGCGGCTTCGAGATCAGCGGTGAGCTGCTGATCGCGTCGCAGGATGGGTTCGCCAGGCGCAGGCCGAGCGTCGGCGTCGTCTTTCAGCGCTTCGCCCTCTTCGACGAGCTGACGCCCGAGGAGAATCTGGCCTTCGCCCTCTCCCATCGCGATCGACGGGCGACGCGCGCCGAGCGCGAGCGCGTTCACGAGCTCGCCGTTTCGCTGGGGATCCACGATTTGCCCGCGATCGCCCACTGCAGCATCGGGCAGCAGCAGCGGATCGCCTTGCTGCGAGCGATCGCGTTCGATCCGCCGCTGATCGTCTTCGACGAGCCGACCTCGGGCCTGGACCCGCGTACGACCAAAGAGGTCGTCGAGCTGATCCGCCGCACCGCGAAAGAGCAGGGCAAGACGGCGTTGGTGGTGACGCACGACTACGATGACCTCTTGCCCGTCGCCGATCGCGTGTTGCTGCTCGACTCTCGGGAACAGACGATCCGCCCTGTCGGAGCCTCAGAGGTTGCGACCTACATGGCCGGCCCTCGCCAGGCCGCCGACGTGGGTGCGCCCCGCGAGGCGCTCACGGCGTCAGGTGGAGCCACGAGCCCGTCGGCGGCGCTGGCTGAGCCCGACCTCGTCGTCGCGAGCCCGCAGCCCGTGCTGCCACCTGCAGGGCTGGCGCGGTTTCTGGCGTATCTGCGCTGGATCGTCGTCGGCTGGTTCTGGCGCGTCGGACAGCTCGTCGAAGAGCTCGTCGTCGGCTTGTTCTATCTGGTGCCGCGTTGGCGCAGCCTGCGCTGGGGAGCGGGCTACTTTTGGCATTACCTGCGGCTCACCTCCTTCGTACCGACGCTCCTCTACCTCACCGCGGCCGGGGCGATCGCTGGGTTCGCAGCGACCTACTTCACCTTCCGCTACTTTCCCTATCAGCAGCTGACGGAGCCGCTGTTGATGGATGACGTCCTCGCCTCGCTCGGCTTCGCCCTCTTTCGCGTCGTCGTGCCGGTGATCGCCTGTTTGCTCCTCGCCGCGAGGAATGGCGCGGCGATCGCATCGGACGTCGGCAGTCGAAGCTACACCAACGCCCTCGACGCGATGCGCTCGATGCAGGCCCCGCCGCGACGCTATCTGCTGTCGGGAGTGCTCTGGGCGACGATGCTCGGCGCCCCGATCTGTGTCTTCGTCTCCTTCGAGGCCGCGAAGCTGGCGAGCCTGGCGACCTTCGACTGGCTCTATCCGCAGCACTCGGTCTTCTACTGGGACGCGGGGTTCCACTACTTCCTGCGTGGAGCCCAGCGAACCTACGATGGCAGCGCGTTGTTCCTGGGAAAGACGCTATTGGCGGGGTATCTGATCGCGGTGCGCGGCTA
>JAGQJP010000027.1 GCA_020430585.1 Myxococcales bacterium
ACTCTCATTCGATATTGTCGCACCGGTGCTCGATCTAAGAATGCGATGGGAGTTCGATCCCGTGACGAAAAAAAGCCGATCGAATGGCGATGTACCGAACCCCGGAGATATTGTGCGATACATTGTCACTGCGAAGAATATCGGAAACTCGCCGGCGACAAATCTCTCATTCATGGATCGGATTCCCGACGGTACTTCGTACGAGCCGAGCACGCTATCGGTCAACTCGATTAGCCAGGAGCCAGTTGACGCGACGTCGATAGAACTGATGCTTGGTTCCCTCGGGGTCAATAGCACTGTCACTATCATGTTCAGCGTTCGGATCTCCAGTCAGCTTTCCGACATCACCGTCGTGAAGAATAGCGGAGTTTTTCGGGCCGACGACATTGAAGATGCGGAGAGTGATGACCCAGACACCATTGAGCCTGGCGATGAGACCGCATTTGTTGTAACGCTTCCCTGAATGTATTCTGGCTACGATTTGACCCGAGCAGCTCCAACGCGTCAGCGGGCGTCGATCCCGTGGAGCTGCCAGAGCACCTTCGGGCAGGGGCGCTTTTGCGGCCAGATCTGCTGCATCGTCGCGCCGAGATAGGCGAAGCCCTGTTTGAGCACGAGGTGCACCGACTGGGTGTGGCGAATGTCGGTGAGCGGATTCTCGTCGAGGATCACGATGTCGGCGAGCTTGCCGCGCTCGAGCGAGCCGATCTCGCGCTCGAGGCCGAGATAGTATGCTCCGCTGATCGTCGCCGCGCGGAGGATGTCGTGCGGCTTGGTACCGCCCATCGACAGCGCCTCCATCTCCCAATGGTACCCGAGCCCCTGCAGCTGTCCGTGGGCGCCGATGTGGACGCGGCCGCCGAGGCCGATCAGACGCATTGCCGAGCGCGCGATGTTGCGGAAGTGCCAGTCGTCGTCCCGGACGAGCACCGAGCGGCGGCGCGCTCGCGCGTTGAGCAGCCGTGGCGGAACGAAGCGCCGAAGCTTCTCGTTGTCGTAGACGCGCTTGACCTGGAAGAAGTAGTTCTCGCCAAAGAGACCGCCGTAGGCGACGAGCAGCGTCGGCGTGTAGCCGCTGTGGCTCTTGGCGAAGAGGGTCAGCACGTCCTCGTAGAGCGGGGCGATCGGCAGGGCGTGCTCGATCCCGCTGTGGCCGTCGAGGATCATCGTCAGATTCATCTGCAGGTTGCCCCCGCCCTCGGGGAAGACCAGCATCTTCTCGTCGTAGGCGGCGCGGATCACCCATTGACGCTGCAGGCGGCCGGGCTGCATGTAGCTCTTGACCCCGAGCCCGCCGAGGGCCTTGATTCGCTTGAGGTGCGAGCGGGCGTCGGCGAGCGAGAAGATCGGGGCTCGCTGGGGATGCTCCGCGCCGTAGAGGATCATCCCCGTCGAGTAGATTCGCGGCCCCAGCATCTGGCCCGTCCGAATGCGTTCGGCGAGGGAGAAGACGACCTCGCTCGGCGCCGAGGGATCAAATGACGTCGTCACGCCGTAGGCCAGGTTCGTGATGTGCTCCCAGTATTGCTGCGAATGGATCTCGAGGGAGTTGTAGTGCAGGTGGGCGTGGACATCGACGAAGCCGGGCACCGCCGTCTTCCCCGTCAGCACGAGGCGCTTGCAGCCTCGCGGGATGTGGACGCTGGCGCTCGGGCCGATCGCCTCGATCCGTGGTCCGCGAACGACGATCGTACCGCCCTCGATCACCTCGCGCCCACGCATCGTCACGATTCGAAGGCCGGTCAGTGCGAGGCATCCCTTGGGTTTGGCGACCTCGAGCTCGAGCTTGATCGGCTGCGGGGCGGCGAGTGGCTTGAGCGATTTGTTCGGCTTGGCTGACCCGGGGAGCGAACGCTTCGACGTTTTTGGGCTCTTCGAGGTCGTTCCCCGCGTCGGCGATTTCGTGCCGAGGGGCCCCGACGGCCGGGTCGACGCTGTCTTGCCGCGCTTGCGCTGCGCCGTCTTGAGGCGACCGACAGCGGCGCGTAGGTCGGCGCTGAAGATCGAGCCCCCGAGAGACCATTGCAGCGTCTGTCCCTTTGGACCGAAGGAGGGCCAATATCCGCCGATGCGGCTCAACTTCAAGACGGGAAGGCGGCTCGCCGCAACATTTCCGCGGTTCCAGCCGAGGGCGATCGGGCTCGGCCCCGCAGGGACCATCGGCGTCAAGTAGACCTGGTGCAGATGTTCGATCAGAAGCCAGCGCTCGTCGGGTGAAACGACGATCTCCTCGGTGTGGCTCGCCTCGACGTAACACCGCTTGTCGGTGCCCGCGAGGGTCACCGAGCAGAGCGCCGTCTGTCGCACCGCTCCCTGAAGTCGGTCGACGGTGTAGAAGATCCTCCGTCCGTCGTTCGAGAACTGAGGCTGCGGCATCCGGCTCACCGAGCCGCGGTTCTGTAGATCGATCACCTTGCGGCGCTTGCCGCTGGCGAGGTCGATCAGATAGAGCTCGAGATAGGGCTGGCTCGAGATCGAGAGCCCCCGCGCCTCGGCGTCCGCCCCGCGGACGAAGGCGATCCGCTTGCCGTCTGGCGAGAAGGCCGGATTGGTATAGGTCCCGGGAATCTGCGTCAATCGGCGGGGTTTGCCGACGCGGCCGTTGCGGAAGGGGCGCACGAGCAGGTGCCCGCGTTCGCGATCGCTCCAGCTGACGTAGGCCAGCTGCGTTCCATCCGCCGAGAACGTCGGAGCATACTCGAGCGTGGGGCTGAGCTTGCTCGTGCCGCTCGTCAGGTTCCGCGGCTGGTCGAGGCCCGGCCAGCGCACGGCGAAGAGTTGCCCGACGGCGCCGAAGACCATCCACTTGCCGTCGGGAGAGCGGCGCGGCCAGCGGATCAGCTTCGGCGTCAGGCGTCGATCATCGATCGTGTGTTGGAAGCGCAGCGCCTGGGTGATCGTCTGCTCGACGTCGACCTGGAAGGGGATCTCCCGTCGCCTGCCGTCGGCGATCGCGACCCGCCAGATGCGCCCGGATGCGCTGTAGACGAGCTCCTTGCTGTCGGGGGTCCAGGCGATTGCGGGATAGGTCCCGTTCCAGGCGAAGGCCTCTTGCATGTCGCGGTCGAGGTCGTCGCGCAGCCGCTTCTCGCTACCGTCGCTGAGGTTGCGCAGCACGAGCAACGTCTTGCGCCCCGAGCGGCGGACCAGCCCCAACCACTTGCCGTCGGGCGAGGGGGTCGGGCGGCTCGCGTTGGAGGCGACGCGACGCAGCCCGCGGCTCTTCATCTCGACGCGCACGACGTTGTAGATCCCCTGATGGATGTTGCGGTTGTAGGCGTACCGCCCGCGCATCGCGAAGTAGACGTACTTTCCGTCCGGCGAGAAGGCGGGATCGTTGGCGTCGCCGATCTTCTTCCCTGAGGTGAACTGGATTCCGCCGCCTCCGAGGACGTGGTGCATCCAGAGCTCGACGGTGCCGATGCTCGAGCGATCCGTGATCCGTCGCCGCGTGATGATGTAACGCCCATCGGGGCTGACGATCGGCATCGAGGTGCGGACGAAGCGATTCTTGCTGACCGGCCGACGGTTGCGGCCGTCGAGATCGATCAGCCAGCTGTTCAGCGTACCGTCGCGATCGCTGGAAAAGAGGATCGACTTGCCGTCGGGCATGAAGCGCGGTTGCATCTCCCAGGCCGTGCCCGCCGTGAGGCGTCTGGCGGTGCCCCCACCGATCGGCATCAGATAGACGTCGCCGAGGAGATCGAAGGCGAGCTTCGTCCCGTCGGGGGAAACGGCGACGTTGATCCAGGTGCCGCGCTTGACCCGAAAGCGGACCGTCTGGTGGGGCAGCGTCGCCAGCGGGTTGCGGTTGGTGGTGCCCGCTCGGGGCTTCGGTTTCGTCTTCGCCGTTGGCGCGGGCGTCGCCGCCCGGGACGATCCCGAGCGCCAGCCCGTCATCGCGGCGAGGACGAGTGTAGCGATCAGCAAAATGCGTGGGATTCGGACCATCGGTGGCTCCCGTCGTCGTGGTGTTCGACCGACGCTACCAACGATGCGGAGTCACTGGCAAGAGCTTCCACGATGGGCGACGAAGTTTTCGAAGTCGCCGATCACCCGCTCGAGATACTCGAAGGCGATCTCCCGCACGAGGGTGCGGAATTTCTTGTGATTGCCGTCGATCAGCTCGAACAGCGAGCGATCGAAGTTGTGTCGCAGAAGCCCGCCGCCGAAGTCGCCGTCGGCCCGCGCGTGGGCGGTGGCGAGCACGGCGCCCCACTGGATTGCGAGCTGCGCGAAGCGTTCGTCATCGTCGAGCTTCTCGAGCGGATAGGAGGATTTGTAGGGCGAGAGCGCACGCACGCTAAAGAAGACGCCGTCGAGGTTGAGCCAGCCGAGGTGGTCGTCGACGCGCCGCCCGAGGGCGCGCTGCGCCAACACCACGCGTTGCGCGGGATTGAGCTGGGCCGAGCGGACGAGCGACTGCCCGGCGTCGAGGAAGGTCCAGGCGCTCGGCGATCCCTGCTCTTTGACGTCGAGGATCACGTCGTCGTCGGGATCGTCGCTCGGCCCTTCGATCAAGACGTAGTAGCGACGGAAGCCGATCGATCCCGTGCCGGCGCCGAGCCGCTGAGCGACGTCCTTGACTCGAAAATAGTCGGCGTCGTAGCTCAGGCGGCCATCCAACGTCGCGCCATAGCGCACGATCGCCGCGCGAAATGCCGCGAGCCCTTCGGCGTCGACGAGCGCGAGCTTCGGGCTGGCGCTGAAGCGACGCTCAGCCCCGCTCGTCTTCGCGCTCCACTTGTCGAGAAGGCTCTGTGGGTCGTTATCGTCGGCGATCTCGTCGAGGAGATCGGCGACGGGCTCGACGCTGCGCCGTCCATCGTAGCTCTCGTCGTTCTCCCGGTCGTTGTCGGCGATCTCTTCGATCCGGTCGAGATAGGCCTCGACGAAGTCGTCGATCCGATCGGCGATCGCGCCGTCGCCGTACCCGAGCTGCCGCCCGACGAGGGCGACGCTGATCGCCATTCGCCAGAGATCGTACTGGTAGTCCGCGATCACCGACTCGTCGAAGTCGTTGAGCTCGTAGACCAGCGTCCCGTGATCGTCGTCGAAGCTGCCGATGTTTTCGGTGTGGGCGTCTCCCGAGAGGACGGTGACCGTCCCATCGCTCGAGAAACGAGCGAGGCGCGGGTCGTTGGCGAAATCGCGCCAGAACAGATGCGCGCTGCCGCGATAGAAGGAGAACGGAGAGCTCGCCATCTTGCAGTACTTTTCCTGCCGCTGCGCTTCGCTCAACCAGCCGTTCCACCGGTCCAAAGCTTCGAGCGTCGACGCCGCCCGTCGACACGCCGCGTCACAGACCCCGTCCCGCTTGCCGCTCAGCGCGTTCGTCGGCGATTTCGCCGTGCCGCCGGGTGCGCCGCAGCCGGTCGAGTGGAGCGCCACGAGGATCGCGCTGATCGCGACGAGGAGCGCGTGAATCCTGCGGAGCGTGGGTGTCATCTGCGATCGTCGCGGTGTCGTCATGCGGAACCCCGTCGCGTTGCGTCTCTGCGACGCTCGTTCAAGAGTCGTACCAAGCGCCGCACCCAACCCGTCTACCCCCTCGAATGCGTGGATTTTTTTGAAAAAATGGCGACCCTGTCCCCGCTCGATCGCGACCGCTCGCTCGCCACCGCTGGGGTCGAGACACCCCGCAATTGCGCTTTGAGCCAAGCTTGGCTAGAGTCGTCGACATGATCGACGTCGAGTGCCTCAGCAAGCAGTTTCGTGTACCCGTCCGCGGCGCTGGTCTGCGTCAGGCGATCCGCGCGCTGTTCAAGCGTGAGTATACGATCGTCGAGGCGGTGAGCGAGCTCTCGTTTTCGATCGCCGCGGGTGAGAAGGTCGGGTTTCTGGGGCCCAACGGCGCGGGCAAGACGACGACGCTGAAGATGCTCTCGGGTCTGCTCCACCCCTCGTCTGGCTCGGTGCGCGTGGCCAAGCTCGAGCCGAAGGCGCGTCAGCCCGAGTTTCTACGGGCGATTACGCTCGTAATGGGTCAGAAACAGCAGCTGATCTGGGACCTACCGCCGATCGACACCTTCGATTACAACCGCGCGGTTTTCGGCGTACCGCGTGAGGAGTACGACTCGCGCATCGCGCTGCTCTCCGAGCTCTTGCAGCTCGGTGACCTCGTGCGCAAGCCGACGCGCCAGCTCTCGCTGGGTGAGCGGATGCGCTGCGAGTTGGCGGCGGCGCTGATCCATGGGCCCTCGGTGCTCTTCCTCGACGAGCCGACGATCGGTCTCGACGTCTCGATGCAGCTCGCCGTGCGGGAGTTCGTGCGCGACTACGCCCACAAGACGGGCGCCACGCTGCTTCTGACCTCGCACTACATGAACGACGTGCTGAGCCTCTGCGATCGCGTCGTCGTGATCGACCAGGGACGCCTGCGCTACGACGGTGATCTGCTCAAGCTGGCGCGCTCGCTCAAACCGGTCAAGCGCTTGACGGCGCTCTTCTCATCCGCGCCGCCGACCGACGAGCTCGAGCGCGTCGGCCGCGTCGTCACCCTCGAGAACGACCGCGTCGCCCTCGACGTTCCCACCGAAGAGTTTCGACAAGCTGCCGCCTTTCTCCTCGCCCGTCCCGAGGTGATCGACCTCTCGATCGAAGATCCGCCGATCGACGAAGCGATGCGCGAGCTCTTCGCCCAGAGCCAACGGAGCGAGCATGCCGCCGAGTAGCGCGAGGATTCCGGCGCGGTCCGAGCGCCTCTCCGCCTGGCGTGCGCTGCCGACGCTGCTGCGGATCGGTTTCGCCGAGTCGATCGCCTATCGCGGCGAGGTGATCCTCTGGATGCTGACGATGACGATGCCGCTGGTCAGTCTCGCCCTCTGGTCGGTCGTCGCCGCCGACGGCCCCGTCGGCGGATACAGCCAGACCCAGTTCGCCGATTATTTTCTGGTGATCCTCGCCGTGCGGATGGGGACCGGCACCTGGGTCACCTGGAGTATCAGCTCGGAGGTGCGCGAGGGACACCTCTCGATGCGCCTGTTGCGTCCGTTGCATCCGCTGGCGAGCTATGCCGTCGAGATGCTCGGCGCGATCCCGCTGCGCATCCTCTGCGCCGTGCCGCCAGCCGCCGTGGCGCTGTTCGTCGTCGCGAGCGACGGCGTGCGGTATGCGACGCCCTGCATCGCGCTCGTCCTCGCGCTCATCGGTGTCTGGTGCTTGACCTTCACGATCAGCGCGGCGATCGGTGCGCTGGCCCTCTTCATGGGCAGCGCGATCGGGCCGTTCATGGTTTGGCAGGGGCTGTTCGCGATCTTTTCGGGGTATCTGGTTCCGACGAAGCTCTTTCCGGGCTGGCTCTCGACCCTCGCCGACTGGCTCCCCTTTCGCTACGCCCTCGGCTTCGCGGCGGAGGCGGTGCTCGGGCGTCTGGCGCCAGGCGAGCTCTGGCGCGGGCTGCTCCTGCAGTGGGGCTACGTCGTCGTGATGACGATCCTCACCCTGTTCTTGTTTCGACGGGGCGTTCGGCGCTACGAGGCATACGGATCCTAACCGATGATGGTCGACAAACGCCAAACTTCCGCAACCGACCGATACTGGCGCATCTTCGTCGCCCGTTGTCGCCTGTCGTTGACGCTCGCGGCGCAATATCGCTGGGATTTCTTGGCCGACGGCGCCCTCTCGTTTCTCGGCCTGATCGCCGGGCTGCTGCCGCTCTTCGTCGCCTTCGAGCACCGCACCAGCGTGCGCGGTTGGAGCTACGGCGAGGTGCTGCTCGTCGTCGGGTTCTTTACGATCCTCAAGGCGATCTTCAGCGCGATCCTTTTGCCCTCGCTCACCGAGCTCGCCGCTGGCGTGCGCAGCGGAACCCTCGACTTTCTCTTGACCAAGCCCGCGGACGCACAGTTCCTCGTCTCGATCGCCCGCTTCGAATTCTGGCGGCTGTCGAGCCTCTTGTGGGGCATCAGCCTCTGCGGCTACGCCTTCTTCCGCATCGGTCGCGTCCCAGGTGGCGTCGATATTCTACTCGCGCTGCTCTTGCTCGTCTGTGGCGCGGCGGTTCTCTACTCGATCTGCATCTTCGTCGCCTCACTCGCCTTCGTCATCGTCAAGATGGATAGCCTGCCCTTCATCTTCTCGTCGTTTCTCGACTTTGCGCGCTGGCCCGCCTCGATCTTTCGCGGCGTGGTGCACCTGATCTTCACCGTCGTCTTTCCCGTCGCGATTCTCACGACCTACCCCGCCGAGGCGGCGCTCGGGCGCATCTCGCTCTCGTCGCTCGCCTGGGGCATCGCGTGGAGCGGCGCGCTGCTTCTGCTCTCTCGGCTCGCCTTCCGCGTCGCCGTCCGGCGCTACACATCGGCCTCGAGCTGAGCCGTCTCGGGCGCACGGCGGCCACCAGCGGCGTCGCCGACGATCGCGGCCCGACGATCGGGGAGGAAACCGCTCCTCGACTATGCTATGCTGTTGCGGGAAACGGGACGCCTTGAGGGAGATCGAGAGATGCGGGAGGTGCTCATGCAACGCTGGACCGCGCGGCTGTTGGTCGTCGCGCTCGCACTACTCTTCGCCGCGTGCAGCGGTTCGGCTCGCAAACGCGGGCGCCTCTGTCAAGACGACAGCGGCTGCCTCGGCGGCGAGCTCTGCCTCGCGGGCGTCTGTACGACGCTCGCGACGTGTTCGACGAACGATCAGTGCGTCGTCGGTGTGTGCAGTGGTGGTTATTGCTGGACCGATAGCTGCTCGGCGGAGCTGCCCTGCAGCGACTCGTCGACCCAATGTGTCGACGGATATTGCGTGCGCACGGCCTCGGAGAACGATACCCTGCTTACGCCAGACGGCACCGCGCCGGGTAAGGACCCGACCGGCACGGTCGGCGAGCACCAAGAGGGGAAGGACCCACGGGGTTGCGACAC
>JAGQJP010000300.1 GCA_020430585.1 Myxococcales bacterium
AGCGATGCCGCGCGCTCTGGTGCCGTCGCCGCTCGCCCTCTCGGGGATCGCCAGCAGCCCCTTCGATCATGTCGTGCAACTACAAAACGGCGAAACCGTGCGGATCGTCAGCCGCCTGGTCGAGGCCGCTGGCGCACCGCTCGTGGTCGCCAGGTTGATCCCCCGGGCGACGCCCCGTCGGACGATGCAGCTGCGCCTCGACTTGGAGAAACAGGCCCCTAGCTTCGCCGAGAGCGTCGACGGCCTCTGGGAGTACGACGTGGCGACCCGTCGCTTCTACTTTTCGAGCCGCTGGTGCGAGATGCTGGGATACGAGCCCGATGCGATCATCCCGACGATCGAATCCTGGATCGACCTCGTCCATCCCGACGATAGAGACCCGGTGCAGCGCGCCTTGGCGCAAGTCACCAGCGAATCGAGCGAGCGCTTCGACGCCGAGTATCGGATGCGCCGACGCACGGGCGACCACATTTGGATCCACGGTCGCGGAATCGCCAGACGGGATGAATCGGGGCGACTCCAGCGAGTCGTCGGCGCTCACACCGACATCACGCGACGCAAAGAGACCGAGCGAGAGCTCTTTTTCGCCGCGTTTCACGACGCGTTGACGGGCTTGCCCAACCGGGCGCTGCTCGTGGAGCGGATCGGACAGAGCCTCGCGCTCCAACAGCGAGCGCCCGAACGCCGTTTCGCCGTGCTGTTTCTCGACATCGACCGCTTCAAGTCGATCAACGATGCCCACGGACATCGGGTCGGCGACGCGGTGATCATCGAGCTCGGAAAGCGACTCAAGAGCTGTATCCGCGAGAGGGACACACTGTCGCGAATGGGCGGCGACGAGTTCGCCGTGATCCTCGCCGATGTGGCCGCACGACAGGATGTCGTCCTCGTCGCCGAGCGCATCCAACAATCGTTGGCGACTCATCCACTCGAGAAGGCGCGCGCCGGCTGCATCACCGTCTCGATCGGCATCGCAATCAACCACGGCGGCTATCAGAGCGCTGACGAAATCCTTCACGACGCCGACATGGCGATGTACGAAGCAAAATCGGGGGGAGGTTCACGGTTCGTGATCGTCGAGCACCCGTCGGATTGAACGTGGTCGCCGGTGATGGTGGGGAAGAGGGCGGCGTTACTGTCCGGCGAACTCGTTGCGCACTTCGAGGCCCTGCTGGCAATTGAAACACGGAACTTCTTTGCGCTGCAGAGCATTCGCGTCGACGTAATTGTCGATGCAGGATTGCACTCTGACGTCGGATTGGTATCCGCGACAGAAGAATTGGTCTTTGAGCGCATAGCTTCGTTGTATCGGTAGGGCTCTCTCCATGATCACTCCCTTGGCAGAAAGAATGTCCAGTGCGATGTCGGTCCGTTGCACGCCAGGCTAAGCGAATATGGAAACATCGATCCTTTTGCAAGACAATATTTTCAACCACTCGACTTTCATAACCAAAATTCGGCGGCACGGCACATCGACGAGCCCCCTCGCGGCCGCAACGAATCGATTGAATCGCGGCGCGAAGCGGGGTATATCTGAATCACAATCGATATTTCGAACCTAGCAGAGATGAAACGAGAGCTCTTCGAACAGGGTCTGGCGTCGATGATCGCCGAGCGAATGCTCGAGAGCCGGCCCTGGGCCACATTTCTCGACGCGCTTCGCCGCAACGGCTGGATCGATGCGACGGAGATCGACACTCTCGAGAGGCAGCTCGAGGAGCAGCTCGAGCGCTCGATCAAAGCCGGAGAGGTCGCACGCGTAGCCGTCGAGAGCGTCGTACGCGAGGCGATCCGGGCCGTCGAGCGCGCCCTGCGCGAGCGCCAAAATCCCTAGGATGGTCAACCCGTGAACGTCGCCACGCTGTTCCGGCTGCCGCAAACCGTCAAGAACATCAAGCGCATCCGTACGATTCTCAATGTGCTGATGCGCCACGGCTTCGGAGACATCGTCGCCCGGCTGAAGATCGACAGCGCCGCCGCTACGCTCAAGCGCGTCGTCCTCTTTCAGAAGGAGCGCATCGAGCTCGAGCGCCATCCCCTCGAAGCGCGGGTCCGGATGGTGCTCGAAGAGCTCGGCCCGACCTTCATCAAGCTGGGCCAGATCATGGCGACGCGGCCCGACATCATCCCGATGAGCCTGATCGGCGAGCTGCGCAAGCTGCAAGACGACGTGCCCTCGTTCCCCTACGCGATCGTGCGCGAGACCCTCGAGTCGGAGCTCGGGCGCCCCGTCGACGAGGTCTTCAGCGAGCTCGACGAGAGACCGCTGGCCGCCGCATCGATCGCCCAGGTGCACCGCGCGACGTTGCTCGACGGTTCACGGGTCGCCGTGAAGGTGCGCCGCCCCAACCTCGAGGAGATCGTCTCGACGGACCTCTCGATCCTCCAGGCATTTGCCGCGCTGATCGAGGAGCGCATCCCCGAGAGCCGCCAGTTTCAGCCGAAGGGGATGGTCGAGCAGTTCAGCCGCGCCCTCGCCAAAGAGATCGATCTGACCAACGAGGCCTACTACCTGACGCGCTATGCGAAGAACTTCGAGGGCAAGCCCTACGCCCATATCCCCACGGTCTATCGTGCGATCTCGTCGCGGCGGGTGCTGGTGATGGAGTTCATCGAGGGCGTCAAGATCGACAACCTCGCCGAGCTCGACGAGAAGGGCATCGACCGCGAGCAGGTCGCGCGCCAGGGCACGCGGATCGTCCTCGAGTCGATCTTCGAGCACGGCTTCTTCCACGCCGATCCGCACCCGGGAAACATCTTCGTGCGAGCCGACGGCACGATCTGCCTGATCGACTTCGGGATGATCGGCACGATCGAACCGCAGCGCCTGGACGAGCTGTTGACCTTCCTCGTCGCGATCCTGATCAACGACACGACGATGATGTGCGATCTCTTCGTCGAGATGGGGCTCGTCGACGAAGAGGTCGATCTGCGGCAGCTCTCCCAGGAGGTCAAGCAGATCATCGAGCGCTACTATAGCCTCCCGCTCGCCGAGATCGACATCGCCGAGTTCATCACGCGCGTCTTCGACGTGGTGATGCGCCACCACGTGCAGATCCCCGCCGATCTGATGCTCGTCGCCAAGGCGATCACCACCGTCGAGGGCATCGCCCAACAGGTGTATCCCGCCTACGATCCACTCAAAGAGCTGCGGCCCTACCTCATCAGCCACTATCTGCGCCGCAGCCTCGACCCCCTCAAGGCCTCCCGGCAGGCCTACGAGCTGGTCTCGAGCTACCTCCAGCTGGCGCGGCACCTACCCAAGGACCTGCGCGCCCTGCTGCGCAAGCTGCGCGCGGGCGAGTTCCGGATGCGGCTCGATCTCCCCGCGCTCGACGCGCTGCGCGAGACCCAGGAACGCGGCGAGAATCGGCGGATGTTGCTCGCCCTCGGAACGCTGATCTTCGCCGCCTCCCTCGCGCTGATCAGCCTTCCCGGGCCGTTACAGTCGACCCTCGTTTTCGGCGCCAAGCTCGCACTGATCCTCGCAGTGGCGGGTTTCGCTACCTCGTCGCTCGTTTTTGTGATACTAATACTCGCTCTGTTGCGCTCGGGGCGGATTTGACGGTGGAGCGCAAGGCACCCGCTCCAATCCGGCCGACCGAGCCAGAGGGGAAGCGTTGACAGGACAACATTCAACGATCGCGGAGAGTGGAATGATTCGTGCGATTTTCATCGGGCTCGTTCTCTCGCTAGCCTTCAGCCCGCTAGCCTGTGGAATCAAGAAAGAGCTCTACGATCGAGATGTGAACCGCCTGCGAACCCAGATTCGCTCGATCGAGAGCGAGAAGGACGATCTGCTGACCCGGGTCGCCAACCTGCGGCGTAGGCTGAAGCTGGTCGGCTCGGAGAAGGGGAACCTCTCCGCGGACCTACAGGCCGCGCTGCTCAAGATCGAAGAGCTCAAAGCGCTCGCCAACCGCCGTCGCCAGGTCTTGCAGGGCCTGATCGACAGCTTCCAGTCGATGGTCAAGGCGGGCAAGCTGAAGGTCAAGGTCAGGCGCGGGATGCTGATCGTCGAGCTGGCGGAGAACATCCTCTTCGACACGGGCAAGTACAAGCTCAAGACCGAAGGGGAGGAGGCGCTGCGCCAGCTGGCGGGGATCCTCAAGGGGATCCCGAAACGCCGCTGGCAAGTCGCGGGGCACACCGACAGCGTCGGCAAGGCGACGATGAACTGGAAGCTCTCGACCGACCGAGCGCTGACCGTGGTGCTCTTTCTGATCGACAACGGGATGCCACCCGAACGGCTCTCCGCCGCGGGCTTCGGCCCCTACCAACCCGTGGCGACGAACGACACAGACGATGGCAAGCGACTGAACCGTCGGATCGAGGTCGTCTTGGTGCCGAATCTCGAAGAGATCATGCCCAAACTTCAGTAGTGTACCGCCCGTCGTCTCCAGGGTGCGAAAGGCGCTCCAGGCCCAATAAACTGGCCGATTTCTATTGACATACCCGCCATTTCACGTTAGTTGATCACCAGGCTCGGGGGGCGAGAGACGTCCGTCGAGCGTGAAGATCGGAGCAGCCCGTGGACGGATATAGCGCGCTATTGGTGGTCACCTTCCTGGTCGTCGGCTTGGCGGTGACGATGTTGGTCCTCAATCTCCTCTTGGGCCCCAAGAATCCGTCGGCGATCAAGAGCGAGCCCTTCGAGTGCGGGCAGGTGCAAATCACGAGCCCGCGCCAGCGATTCTCCGTCAAGTTCTACCTGATCGCGATCGTCTTCATCGTCTTCGACATCGAGGTCGTCTTCTTGATCCCCTGGGCGGTGCTCTATCGCTGGTTCCTTACGCAGCCGAGCTGGGCGGTGCTGGCCTTCACGGAAATGTTGGTCTTCCTGGGCATTCTCGGCCTGGGTCTAGCCTACTTCTGGAAACGACGAGGTTTGGAATGGGATTGAATCCCCAACGAGGACAGCTCGACATCATCACGACCCAGTCGCAGAAGTTCCTCGAGTTCCTTCGCGGGCCCGCCAACTGGGCGCGGCGCTGGTCGCTCTTTCAGTATCCCTTCGTCACCGCCTGCTGCGGGATGGAATACATGTCGGTGAGCTGCGGTCACTACGACACCTCGCGCTTCGGCGCCGAGGTTCCGCGCTTTAGCCCACGCCAGTCGGACCTGCTCTTCATCGTCGGCAC
>JAGQJP010000301.1 GCA_020430585.1 Myxococcales bacterium
CCTTGCTGCGGTGGGTCAGGAAGGCGAGGATCTTCCCGGGCGAGCGCTTCACCACCATCCCCCAGTCCGAAACCAGGAGCAGCACGCCCGCGCTGGTGTACTTGCCGTTGACGAACAAGAGGTAGGTCCCGGGCTTCTTGACGGGGACCTCGATGTTCGAATAGCTGTACCAGCGGGCGTTCTTCGGCGTCTCGAACCAGCGCTTCACCATCTTGCGGCGTCTCATCTTCGCGAGGTAGGGATAGTGCGGGTCGTGGCCTTGTTGGATGTAGTCGAAGAGATCGACCGACCAGAGCTGCATCTCGAGCTTCGGCAACGCCCGCGAGGAGACGGAGACGCGAATCGTCTCGCCCGGTTGGTAGGTCTTGCTCGAATACATGTAGAGGTACTCGCCCGTGATCGAGCGCACGCGGTAGGTCGCCGAGTTGGCGTACGAGCTGCTCGCGTAGCGCTTCATCAAGCCGAGATAGATCGTCAGCGCCGCCTTCTTGTCGTTGCGCTCGACCCACATCGCAAAGTTGTAGACCGCCTGTGGGGCGATCTTGGACTTCGCGTAGCGCCGTTCGATCCGTCGCAGGAGGCGTCTCGCCGTCTCGCCGTCTTTCTTGCCGATCGCCGCGTTCATCTCGTCCAGCAGCTTGCGCGCCGCGCTCTCGTACGCCTCGTCGGTCTTTCGGCGACCGCCGCTCTGGTCGTCGTCGACGCTGACGAGCGCGCCGCCGACGTCGCGCGAGCCGCGATGCGTGGACGCGTCGAGGTCGTGCCCTCGGATCGGGGTTCGGATGTCGCTGGCGTCCGAGGGGGCTTTCGGCCCCATCGCTCGCGATCCGGAAGTCGGGGCACTCCAGCCGCAGCCGGAGATTGCGATGATCGAAAGAGCCCAGACGAGGCTCACGGTGGAGAATCGGGCACGAGACATGAGAACCTCCAAGTTGATCGGGCGTCGCACGCTCTCAAATTGTACGTCGGCACAGCGGAAAAGTTCTTCGGATCGGGGCGATTGTATGCAATCGCCAGGGCGAGCGCCAGCGCGATCGGCGCGGCCCGCAGAGGCGCCAGGGGCAAGGCTCGCTCCGCCACGAGAGGACCCCGACCCGCCCGTCGGTTGGGGCAAGCCGTGAATTGACAGGTTCGGCGTGGTCTCGATATACTGAGGTTCATTCTTCTTCTGCCGACGGCGATGAGCGAAACTCCCGGCTTTTGTCCCCACTGCGAGTTGCAGGGCCCGATAGGCGTCCCGTGCGGCGAGCGCGCCTGCTCGCTTCGTGGTTCTCACTTCATTCCCCAAGAATATCGGGCGGCTGCCGATCTCGTCCCGATCGCGGATCGCGATCCGCGCCTCGGGCGGCTGATCGACGACTATCTGATCGTCCGCAAGCTCGGCGAGGGCGGTTTCGGCGCCGTCTACCTCGTGCTACAGCAGCCGATTCAGCTCAAGGCGGCGCTGAAGCTGATGTCTCGAGAAGAGACCAATGCCATCGTGAGCGCCGCGCTGCTTCGCAAGTTCGAGGGAGAAGCGCGGAGCCTCGCCCAGCTCCACCATCCGAACATCGTGCGGCTGCTGCGCTACGGAGCGTACAACCAACAGCCCTTCCTCGTGATGGAGTACGTCGCCAACGGACGAACCCTCAAAGAGGAGGTGATGGCGCGCATCCTCGAGCAGCGCGGGTTCGAGCTCGAGACGCTGCAACACATCGTCAACCAGGTGCTCAACGCCCTGGAGAGCGCTCATGCCGCCGACATCGTGCACCGCGACATCAAGCCCGACAACATCATGCTGCAAGACATCTCGGGCGACGCGTTCTTCGTGCGGGTCCTCGACTTCGGCCTCTCGAAGTTCACCGGCACGTCGCAGAATACGTCGATGATCATCGGCACTCCGGTCTATATGGCGCCCGAGCAGGTCAGCATGAAGAATATCGGACGCTGGACCGACCTCTACGCCCTCGGGATCGTCACCTTCGAGATGCTGACGGGGACCTGTCCGAACTACGGCGACACGTCGCAAGAGATCTACTCGCGTAAGCTCGACCCCGACTTCGACCCGCTGGCGAACGTCGAGCTCGCCTCGATGCCAGCCGAGCTGGCGCGGTTCTTCGCCAGGGCGACGCACCGCGACGTGGCGCAGCGCTTTGGCGACGTCCACGAGTTCCGCGCGGGCTTCGAACATCTGGTACAGGCGCTGCGAAACGGGGCGGATTCCCGCTTTCCCGCGGCGGATCTGCGGGGCTTGCTCAACCCGCAAGAACGAATGATCCTCTCCCATCACCGCCGCGAGCTTCGGGCTCAAGGGGCGGACGTGCTCTCGCGCCCCGTCGACCACTGGCCGTCGACGTTGCCCGACGCGCCTGCGGTCGCCTTCGAAGAGTCCGACGCCTACGCGCCGACCCTCGCCGGGACATCGGACACCTCGGCCTTCATCCAGCGCATCGCCGAAGAAGCGGATCGCAAGCAGCGGCCCGCCGAGTACACGCTGCAACCGGAGAGTCGGCGAACCTCGGGCAAGCGGCCCGCATCGCGAGAGACCGCCTCACCCCTCGAACGGCCCACCTCGCAGGAGATCGCGTCGCCGCGCGGACATTCCGCCTCGCAGCCGGTCGCGTCGCCGAGGGAACGGCGCGTCTCGGGCGAGCAACCGGCGCCGCACGACACCGCGGCGAGCGTCGCCAACCGAGGACCCGACGCCGCCGGGTATTCGACGAACTCCGAGCTCCTGCCGACGATGGCGGATGCACCTGCGCCCCTGCTGGCCGAAGCGATCGCCCGGGCATCGCAACCCGAGCTTTCGGTCGGGCTCTCGAAGCGCCCGAGCGGGGCGCCGAAGAGGCGTTTGCTCAAGATTCTGGCGGCGCTGACCCTCGTGGCGATCGTGGCGATCTCCGCCTTCGCCCTGGTCCGAGCCTATCGCAAGAAGCCAGCTCGGCGACGGATCATCGCGCCGAGCGCGCCGACCCCGAACACCGTCGACCCGCGCCCGCCGAGCGACCGACCGATCGTCGATCCGCGGCCGACACCGCGACCGACGCCACCGCGCTACGTCAAGGCGCCGCTGAGGAGGCCGCGTCACGTCACGCCGACGCCGACGCCGACGCCGACGCCGACGCCGAAGCCGACACCGACACCGACGCCGAAGCCGACGCCAACACCGACGCC
>JAGQJP010000302.1 GCA_020430585.1 Myxococcales bacterium
GGACCGAGCACCTGGTTCGCCGGGACGCGGACGTTGTCGAAATAGACCGAGTTCGTCGCGCTCGCCCGCAGCCCCATTTTGTCCTCGTGCGGTCCGACGCTGACGCCCTCCATCTCGCGGGTGACGATGAAGGCGCTGATCGAGTCGCGCTCGTCATCGCCCGTTTTGGCGAAGACGGTGAAGAAATCGGCGATGCCACCGTTGGTGATCCAGAGCTTGGAGCCGTTGAGCACCCATTCGTCGCCGTCTTGTACTGCGCGGCTCTTGATCGAGGCCGCGTCCGAGCCCGCGCTCGGTTCGGTGAGGCAGAACGCGGCGATCATCTCGCCGCTCGCCAGCCGCGGATAGTAGCGGGCCCGCTGCTCCTCGGTGCCGAAGAGCAACAATCCACGCATCCCGATCGACGAGTGGGCGCCGATCGTCACGGTCACCGACGCGTCGTGGCGCGCCACCTGCTGCAGCGCGCGCGAGTAGGCGGCGCTACCGAAGCCCATCCCACCATGTTCCTCGGGGATCACCAGGCCGAAGAGGCCGAACTGGCGCAGCTCGTCGAGAAAGGCGCTCGGCATCTCGCCCGCGCGGTCCCAGGCCCGAAACGCCTCACCGCGCTCGCCCAAGAGTGCGTCCACCGCTTCGATCACGGTGTGGAGCGTCTCTTTCTCGTCGGGGCTCATCGTCGGGAAGGGCAGGATGATCGATTCCTCGATGTTGCCCAGACAGAGCGACTGCATGAAACTGGCGCGGCTGTCGATCGTCATCTCGTTCCTCGTGGGTCGGCAGGTTCTTCTGCCCGCATCCTACGACGTCGTCGCCCTCCCGTAAAGCCTCAGCGACGCGCGGAGCGCAGAATCGGGCGACAGCTCGTGCGTCGTCCCGTCGCGTCGTCGATCCCACATCGCGGCGGTTGCACGTGGCTCGTCTTGGTCTGGAGCTGGTCCACTCGCAGCTGCAGGCGATAGTGCACGATATTCTTCGGGCCGCGCAGCTCGTAGGTGATCGTCGCGGGCTGACGGCGCGTGTCGATGTGGAGCAGGCCGAAGTTCAGCACCGACTTGCAGAACAGCATCCCCGCCGACTGGCCCGAGCCGCAGCTGCGCACGTTGTTCGACAGGGGCGATGAGATCAACTCGTAGAGCGGATAGGCGTTCGCTTGATCGACCTCGTGACGGAACACCGCGGGGCGGTGAATGTCGCCAGCGATCAGGATCACGCCACCGATCGATTCGCGCATCACCAGGTCGAAGATCTGGTCGCGCTCGCTGCGGAAGGCGGCCCAGGAGTCCGACGAGTTCGAGCTGCCCCAGGAGGAGCCCGAGGCGAGGATTTTCACCGCCGCCGTCGACTCCCGCAGCGAACGCAGGAGCCACTCGCGCTGGGCGGTGCCGAGCATCGAGCCGGGCTCGACCCGACGGTTGTAGCGGCCGTCCAGCATGAAGATCTCGACGTCACCGAAGCGCGTCTTGAAAAAGACGCCAGGCGTCCCGGGCAGCCCATAGCTCGGGTTGGCCCAGTATTGTCGGAAGGCCCGGAGCGAGCCCTCCTTTCCGGGCCGCGTGCCGTCGGTGTTGTTGCCGAGAAAGTCGTGATCGTCCCAAATCGCCAACGTCGGCGTGCGGGCCAACGTCTCCTCGAAGTAGGGGCGCTCGCGAAACCAGCGGTAGGAGCGCTGAATCGACGGCACGTCGGCGGTGTCGGAGTAGCCGTTATCGCCGAGCAACAGCAACAGGTGCGGATCATTTTTGAGCACCGCGTCGAAGATCGACAGGTCCTCGAAGCGCATGCACGAGCCGAAGGCGATGCGGACCAGCCCGCCGGTACGGGGAGGCGTGCGAAAGGACTCCGTCTGGCGCGAGATCACACCCTCGGTCGCCTCGACTCGGTAGTAGTAGCGTTGATCGGGGCGCAACCCGCGCAAGCGCATCACCCCCGTGTAGTCGCCATCGATCCCCGTCCGCGCCACCTCGCTGA
>JAGQJP010000303.1 GCA_020430585.1 Myxococcales bacterium
CAGCGATCCTCTCGGTCAGCCTCGCGGGTTGGCTTCTCGGCTTCGCGCTGATCGACGCGGGTAGCATCGCCCTGCCCCTCGGCATTCACACGGGTTGGAACCTCGGCGGCAGCCTATTGACCTCGAAGCTCTTCTGGATCGTCACGAGAGATGGAGAGAGCTGGCGCTCGGGTGGGCCGTGGGGCCTCGAGGCTAGCCTGCCGGGCGTCGTCGTGACGGGGATCGTCGCTGGGGTCTTCATCTGGCGCGCGCGACGTCGCGGGCAGAGAACTCGATGAGCGGCGCGCGACGGTATGATCAGTCGCGATCGCCGCGCTCGAGACTCAGAGCAACAGCGCCACCGTCGAGCCCAAGCCCACCACGGCGAGCACGACCCCACCGATTTTGCCGATCACGATGCCGCGCTTGACGCCGAAGAGCTCGATTGTTTGTGGCGTGACGAAGGGCAGCATCCAGACCGCGACGCCGAAGCCCGCGGTCGCCAACGTCGCCACCAGTATGAAGCTGCGATGGACGACCGAGCCGAGGATCGCGCCCAGACCCGAGAGAATCAACCAGCCGAGGAGAGCGCCGATGAAGTGCCAGCGCTTCGATTCGGCGAAGCTCATGAACGCGCGCAACGCCGTTTCGCACTCGGGCGAGCAGACGAACATCTGATACTGCTTGCCGCTGCCCTTCTCCTCTTCGATCACCTCGAGCGAATTCGACATCTCGCGCTTCTGGCAGTAGAGGCACTTCTCTTTGCTTCCGAACAGCTCGGTCATCGACCCTCCAGCTGATCACGGAGCGACCGGGCGAGAGCGCGCACCGAGGCGGCACGGTGCTCGATCGCGGTTCTCTTTACAGCCCAGATCTATCACGGAGTCGTCCGACGTGCAATTTTCCGGCGCTTGTCCGTACGGTGCATTCGCGTTATGGTGTCGCAACCATGGATATCGCAAACAGGTTGTCCCGATGACACGCCCATTCGCACTCGTAGTCCTGATAGTCAGCGTCGGTTTTCCGTCGCTTCTGCTCGCCGACGGCGCCGTGATCCGCAACCGGCTCACCCTCGTCGACGTGCTACGCCGCTCGCGCTTCATCTTCACGGCCAAGGTGGTGAAGATCGCCCATCTCCACAAGGAGGCACGGGCCTACGGGCGGCGTCAACGCTATGTCGAACGCTTTCGCATCGCCATAAAGCCCCTCCAATCGGTGCGCGACGCGACGGCTTTTGCCGCGCTGGCGCGTTCCCGCGGGCTGGTCTGGCTCGAGCGAGAGAGTCGCGTCCGTCCGGGAAAGTGGGTGATCATCCGCAACGCCTACAGCGAGAGCTACAGCTTGCAGACGACCAAGCCCGGAGCGGAGATCATCGTCTATCTCGAGAGCGGGACACCCGAGCGCCGACAGGGGCGGACGATCTTCGAGCTCGGCTACGTCGACGAGCTGCGGCTGTTGCCCGCCGTGAAGCGGTTGATCCGCGAGGGGGCGGACCGAAAGCCGCCGATTCGGCGCCACCCGAGCTGTAGCAGCGTGCGACCGCTCTTCACGCCCAACGGCTGCGAGAGCTTCGTCGAGTTTCAGAAACGGCGGCCCTGCCCGAGCGGAGCGTCGTGGCACTGGTACGCGCGAGACGGCGTGGAGCTCGAGCTGGTCTGCGAAAACCAGAGGAAGCAACGCCATGGCCCACAGTTTCGCTGGGACGGTCGGGGTCGACTGGTCGCGCGCCGAACCTATCGCAACGGGCGACGAGACGGGCTGCTGCTCTACTGGCATCCCAACGGCAAGCTCAAGCTGCGAGCGCACTTCCGCGACGGTACGAAGGAGGGTCTATGGGAAGGCTTCTACTCGAACGGCAAACCCTCGACGGTCCAGCGCTACAAGGCCGACCAATGGCACGGGAGCGGCACGTCGTGGGACTCTCAGGGACACGTGACCGCGCGCTTCTCCTTTCGCGACGGCGTGGGAACGATCAGCCGCTGGAATCCGCGAACGGGACGGAAGTACTCCGAGATTCGGTACCGCAATGGCAAGGAGCACGGCCCGATCCGCTCCTACAACGACGACGGGACGCTGTCGCTCATCGCGCAATACAGCGATGGTCAGCGAGACGGACGCTGGCTACGATTCGACAAGATTGGCGTCTTTCGCGCTGCCGAATGCTATCGCCGGGGCAAGCTGATCTGGGAGTCGAAGAAGGAGAGGACGGGGCGACGAAGACGTTGCCCCTAAAAACGGCGCGATGTCGCACCGTGCGGACTCTAGCGGCAGGTCATGTTGATGTATCTCGGCTTGAGCCATTGGCCCCGCGCCCAGTACTGGTTGCGAGCCGTCGTGGTGTAAACCCAGCCGCCCGACACGGTCCAGAAATTGCCGGTTTGGAACCAGCCGCCCGGGAAGGTCACTTTCGCGCTGCAGAGGCGACGCGGGCCGCGTTGCGAGCCACGGAACGTGCAGGTGACACTCGTACCGAAGCGCTGGCACTGGACGGTCGAGATGCAGGTGCCCTTGCTGTGCACACAGACGTTGAAGCGCGACCAAGCGGCTTCCGCCGGAGTCGAGGCGGCGGCGAGCACACCGCAGAACGCGATAGCGAGAGCCAAAGTAAGTGTTCTCATTCAGAATCCCCTTTCGTAGTTGACGTGAATTCGATGATTGATGAGCCCGATCGGATGGCTTAGCCTATCGTGGAACATCGGTCGACGTCAATAGCCCTCTCTCGTCAAAACGGCGTACGGCGCACGAAAATGCTGTAATACAGCCCAGCACCGCAGGACACGAGGCCGTTTGGAGGGTGGGACGCGAAGAAGTCATCGGCGACGGGCGGCGCCAGATGCGTCGTGTCGCGCAAGCCGAGCTGAACGACCGAGTCGGTGAAAGGCGTCGACACCGAGCCGTTGCAATAGGTTCCGCTCGTGGTGTAGGGAGCGACCCAATCGCTGCCGAAGGCGAGTGGCCCGATCGACGTGCGCAGACAACAGGTGGCGCGTGCCCCGAGCCCGGGTTCGAGATTGAGGATGCCGCCTCGCGCATTGTAGTAGCCAATGAACGCTTGCTGCAACGTCGGCAGCAACCACTCGGTGAGCGCGACGACGCTCCAATTCGCGTAGCTCCCTTCGCCCGCACCGACGCCGAACTCGACCTGCTCCGAGCCGAGCATGTCGCAATAGACCACGCGCTCGCCGTTCGGCTCTCCCGCATCGCGAATCCGGTACGCGCCGCTGGGAAATCCGTTCAGCTGCAGGTCGGCGCAGCTGCTCACCCCGAGTCGGCGCCAAAAGAACGCGGGGTTGCCGTTTTCGGTGCAACCCGTGGCGACGGCCGGCGGATGATTGACGAAGAAGTCGGGAAGCAGCGGATACTGCAGCCCGCTCGTGCTCAGGCCGAAGCGCAGAAATTGCGGATCGAGCGCCGCCTGGCAGACCAGCGACTGGTTGTCCGTCGACATCACCGATTCCCCGCCGAAGGTCAGCCCGAGGGCACTCTGTGGAACCGCGTCGTTGCGGAAGCAGCAGCTCTGTGGGGCGAATCCCGGCTCGAGATTCAGCGCGCCGAGGTTCGCGTTGTAGAGCGCGATAAAGGGCAACTGGTTCAGCGGGTTGAGGAAATGCGTCGCGCCGATCAAGCCCCAACCGTAGTAGCGGGGCCCTCGGCCGTCGAACGCGCCGATCCCGTACTCGACGGTGACCCCGCCTGCGAGCATCTCGCACCACGCCGCTCGGGGAAGCTCGGGTCCGGTTCCGTCGGGGTCGATGAAGTAGATCCCGTCGGGAGCGTTCGGGACCAACTGCAGAATCTCGAAGCAGTTGCGCTTCGCGAGCTCGCAAAGATTGCCCGTAACGTCGCGGACGTAGCCGTTGTCGCAGCTCCACTCGCACGGCCTCGGGTTCTCGAAGCTACCATCCCCGAGGCAGGCGACGACGACATCGATCAACTGGCTGACGGCGTGGAGCGGCTGGCTCCCCGTGTCGCAAGGGACGAGCTTGTCCGCCAGGCAGCTGTCGCCCTCTCGGCAGAAGCTCGGCTTGCAGCTCCACTCACAGAGGTCGGGTTTGCTGAAGGAGCCGTCCGGCAGGCACTGCACCACCACGTCGAGGAGCTTGTTGATCGCGTTGAGGGGGCTCTGGTTGTTCGTGTCGCAGGGAAGGGTTTTCGAATCGACGCAGCTCCCGTCGACGCTGCAATACGAGGCGAGACACTCCCATTTGCAGGCCGCCGCGCTCTCGTAGGCGCGCTTGACCGGATCCCAGCTGACGCTGACCATCTGCTGCAGGGCGCGGGAGTTGGTCGGAATCACGACGTCCTCTTCACAGGGGACGAGCTTGGTCCATTCGATGTCGAAGAGCAGGAACCCGTCGCCCTCGACCTGGGCGTCGAGGACGTCATCGGGCGGCGACGTGTCTTCTGGCGGCGACGAGTCCGCTAGCGCGTCCTCGAGGGTCGCGTCCTCGCTGCCGTTGCTCGCATCGACCAGCAGCGATTCGCGGACGCAGTAGCCGTTGTGGCAGGTGCCGTACGCACAGTCCGCCGTCTCGCTACAGCCCTCTTGGAAGCAATAGCCCCCGGCGCAGATGCCGTCGCCGCACTCGCTCTGCGTGCTGCACGCCGTCAGTGCCACGCACGACCCCGAGAGACAGAGCGCCCCCATACACTCGTCGTCGCCCGTGCAGAGCGTACCCTTCTTCTTCGTGTTTTCGTTGCAACTGATTGCGACGAGTGCGACGAGCACCAAGCAAGCGCTGCGAACTGTTCGAGCCATCTTTCGCGCCTCCGAGTCGGTCTACCCATAGTGTCGATCCGACCGAACGACGGGGCCAACCAAAGGCGCAACCAAACGCGCGTCACCGCATGTCCGGTGGCCCAGAGCGCAGAGCCTGAACAATATTCATTTTTGGTCGGATGCGAGCCGAAGCACTCCGAGGCTATTGCGTCAGACAGCCGAGGGGGCCACAGCCCATGCAGGTACACGTTCCCGGCAAGCATTGACAGGTGATCGGGCAGCTACAGCCGCCCGAGCAGGTACCGGTGGCCGGATTGCAGGTCTGCCCGATGACGCAGATCCGCGGCGTCCAGTTGGTCGGATTGCCGGAGTTGCAGCTGAGACAGAGGTTGTTCGGGTTCTTCTGCCCATCGAGCCAGCAGGCGCTGTCGATGTAACAGTAGCCCGGGGTCACACCGGTCACCTTACAGCGTCCGCCGATGCACTGTTGATTCGTACAGGCGAGTGTATCGTCGCTACAGGGGGCCCCGTCGTCCGCCGACGTCGTCACGCAGGCGTCCTGTTGGGGATCGCAGATCGCCGTTTTACAGATCTCGGTCGTGGTGCAGGTCGTCGTCGTGCCACCGCCGCAGGCTCCGTTGCCGTCGCAGGTCGTCCCGGTCGTGCAGAACTTGCCGTCGTCACAGCTCGCGCCTTGCGGCTTCGGCTTCGACTTGTTGCAGTAGCCCGTCGTCTGGTCGCAGACGCCGGTGCAGACGTTGCCATCCAGATCGGTGCAGTCGGCGTCCTTGGTGCACGGCGTGCAGGTACCATTGTCCTTCGGAGCGCACGTCCCGGCGTCACAGATCCCCGAGGTACAAGGTGTTCCGTCGTTGTCGGTGCAGCTGACGTTCGCCCCGCGCGGGATCGGCTTCGGGACACACTCGAGGGTGTCACCGTCGCAGTACCCGATACACTCGTTCCCGGGGTTGTTCGGATCTTCGCACTTGGTGTACGCGACCTTCGGCCGCTTGTAATCACATGTGCCGCTGAGACAACGACCGGCGCAGGCGAACTTCGGATCGCTGTGGACACACTCGGCGTCGGTCTTGCAACAATCTTGGTAGCTCAGCTTGCAGATTCCACCCGCGCAGATATCGATGGTGCACTTGTCGCCGTCGGCATCGCACTTCGCGCCGTCGTTGTTCTGCACGACGCAGCGTCTGAGGGCGTTGCTGCAGACGTTACTGGTGCAGGGATTACCCGTCGGCGAGCAGCTCACCGGGTTTCCGGGCTTGCAGCTACCTTGATCGCAGGTCTCGGCGCCGTTGCAATATTGGCCGTCGCTGCAGCTCGTCCCGTTCGTCGAGCTGAAGCTGCAGCTTCCGTCGTTCGGATCGCAGGCGCCGACACAGCCGGAGCCGTCCACCGAGGGGCAGCTGACATCGGACCAGCTCCCCGGCTGGTTCTCGTTGCAATACTGGCACTTGTTCGCAGGATTCTTCTCACCGTTGCTATAGCAGACACCACCGATCAAACAGCCGCTCGTCACCGTGCCGTCTTGGCAGCTGCCATTGACGCATGTGCCGTTGCCCGTACAGCTCTTGCCATCGTCGCACGAGCCGCTCTTGGGCTGCTTCTCGCAGACGCCGGAGCTCG
>JAGQJP010000304.1 GCA_020430585.1 Myxococcales bacterium
AACCAGGGGTACTCCCAGGTGTCGGGCATCGAGAGGACGTCGCGGGCCCAGAGGTGACGCCACTCGCGGTTGCGTCCCTGGCGCCGTGTCGCCGGCGGGGGCGGCTGCGTCGGATCGCCGTCGAGCCAGTGGTCGACGATCAGGTGGTAGAACTGTCGCGACCAGATCAATCCGGCGTCCGCCTGCCGCGCCACGTTTCGCTCGTCCTCGTCGAGGGGAGCACCGCGATAGGTCGCGTAGAACTCGTCGGCCTCGGCGCGGCGCTGTCTGACGAGCTCGTCGAAGGCGGCGTCGAAGGGGCCCGAGTCCGGGTGCTCGTCCGAGGTGAAGCGGGCGCGGATCACCACCTCGCCGCCGGCGGGGATCGCGAGCGCGTACCAGGCGGCCGCCTTGGTGCCGTAGCGATCGGGGTTCACCGCCGCCTCATCCCCGTCGACGACGCAGCGATGGAAGGCATCCTTGACGTAGGGCGTCGCCGAGGGTGCGCCGTAGAGCCGCTCGGCGTTCGTCTCGTTCTCGGTGAAGAGGAAGCGCGGCTCGCTCCCGTCGGCGGCGTCGAACGCGAGGCGATAGCGACCGAGGGAGGGGTGCTCGGCGAGCCAGCCGCCGCGGGTGGCCTCGATCCGTCCGCGAGGCCAGTAGCCTTCGTTCGAGCGCCCCCAGGACCAGGTGTTGCGCTGCCAGAGCGTCGGCAGAACGTGCAGCGCTGCGGCGTCGGGCCCGCGATTGACGCAGCGCAGGCGGATCAGGATATCCTCGGGGTCCGCCTTGGCGTACTCGACGAAGATGTCGAAGTACCGATCGTCTTCGAAGACGCCGCTGTCTTCGAGCTCGAACTCGGGATCCTGCGCCGAGCGCCGTCGGTTCTCGTCGACGAGCGCGGCGTAGGGGTAGGCCGCCTGCGGGTATTTGTAGAGCGCCCGGGCGTACGAGAAGGTCGGCGTGGCGTCGAGGAAGTAGTAGAGCTCTTTGACGTCCTCGCCGTGGTTGCCTTCGGGCCCCGTGAGACCGAAGAGCCGCTCCTTGAGGATCGGGTCGGCCCCGTTCCAGAGGGCGAAGGCGAAGCAGAGGCGGCACTCGCGGTCGGTGATCCCGAGCAAGCCGTCCTCGCCCCAGCGATAGGCACGGCTGCGCGCGTGATCGTGCGAGATGTAGCTCCAGACCTCGCCGCCCGCGGAGTAGTCTTCGCGAACGGTTCCCCACTGCCGCTCCGCCAGGTAGGGGCCAAAGCGGCGCCAGTTTCGGTCGCGCCGAGCGTCTTCGTCGAGGCGAGCGCGCTCGGGACCGTGCCCCCGAGGGCTCACGGTCGGCCTGCGAAGCTGACCACCCGTTTGATCCCCGACGACGGGCCGAGCAGCAGCTCTTCGGCGGCGTCGGGCGAGAAGCGACCGGTGATCAGCGCCGCCACCTCCGTCGGCCAGCGGTCGAAGAAGGTCGCGAGATCGGCGACCGCCGCGGCGAAGGCGTCGGGTCCGGCATTCACCGTACCGAAGACCAGCTGATTCGAGAGCACCATGTTGCGCATCAGATCGTCCGCTTCGAGCTCGATCGGGCCCTTGCGTCCCGGAACGCCCGTGAAGACGAAGACGCCGTTGGTGCCGAGGACCGCGAGCGCTCGAAACGAGACGGCGACGGCTCCCGTCGCCTCGTAGACCAGATCGATGTTGCCGACGCGGCTGCGCAGGCCCTCGAGGTCCGTCGACTTGGCCGAGACGAAGTGGCCGCCGACGGACTCGACCCACTGCGCCTTGGGACTGCCCAGATCTTCGAGGGAGTAGACGAAGGTCTCGAAGCCGCGGACGAGGAGCGCCAGGGCGCCGAGCAGTCCGACGGGGCCGGCACCCAACACGACGGCGCGCTGTCCGTGGCCATCGCCGTCGGTCTGGCCCGGAATCGTCCAGGGCAGGCGCTCTTGCACGTCCCAGACCTGGATCAGCGCCTTCTCGGCGATCGTCAGCGGCTCGACCAGCACGCCGACCTCGCGCAGGCGCCCGGGAACGACGTGCATGTAGCGCTCGTCGTCCACGACGCGCTCGGTCATGAACCCGTGGCGACCGTTGATCCCGCGCTCGGTGAAGTCGCCCGTGAAGCAGAAGTCCTGACGCCCGACGGCGCAGGAGCGGCACTCGGGGTGACCGCAGGGGCGGCGCACCATCGTCACCACCAGGTCGCCCGGGGCGACGCGCGTGACGGAGGGGCCGACCTCGAGCACTTGGCCCAGGGACTCGTGGCCGATCACGAGATAGGGCGACCCCGCGGGCGGAGTCCCGTAGTCGAAACGAGCGATCTCGCGGTCGGTACCGCAGACGCCGACGTCGAGCATCTGAAGGAGAACGTCGGTGTCGCGCTCTCGCGTCGGCTCGGGGTGGTCGACGACCCGGATGCTCTTCTCGGAAGGAAAGACGGCAACAGCGCGCATGGCATCACCTCCATGGCAGGGGAAGGGGGGTTTTGGAAACGGCTTCGAGTATAGGATCGACTCACGCCTCGAGCAAGCCCGAAACCCAGCCACCTGTCGACAGGCCATGCACGGCCGCATCGGCTCGTCGATCGAGTGCGAGGCGTTGGCAGGGGCGGGGATGCGGAGGCCCGGTAGGCGTCGCCGACCGGTCGTGGTACACTCGGAAGATGACCGGTTACCTTCGCGCCGTCGTCCTCTTTTCGTTGCTGCTGGCGCCCTGCGTCGCTCGCGCCGAGATCTCGTGTCGCGATTTCGTCACGCGCCAACGGCGCTGCGTCGCCGAGACACGGCGGATTCATCGTGCGGCCTACGACGCGCGCGAGCCGGGAGAGGTCTTTCGGTTGCGGTTGACCGTCGCCTGCGGTGTCGTACGCCTCGAGGACGAGCTCGCGGTCGTGCGCCGATACACGCCGTCGGCGGCGCTCTTCAACGGCCACTGTCAGAGCGTCCTCCCGGCCCAGCTCTTGGCCCAGTCCGACCCCGAAGGACGGAGGGTGGCGCGGAGCGACCTGCGGATCTGGTGGCGCAGACGTTGCGGGATGCGCTAGAACGAGCGGGGTGCGCACGTGTTCGAATGCCGAGCGACAGACCGGGATGATCGAGAGCGTCCCCATCATCTGTGTGGCCGCGTGGCCCTCGGTGTGGTCTTTCTTCTCGTGGCCTTGGTCGTCTCCGTCGCGAGCGGCAGCAGCGAGGTCGATCGCGGCACCTCGATCGTCGACGGGCGCTCGCTCCTCAGCGCGGCACTGCCAGGACATCGGCTCCCACCGCTGCGCCTCGACTCCGGCCGTGCGCGAGCTGGTCGTCTGCGGCTGCGGTCGCGCCTCGATCTGGAGACGCAGCTTCCGACGCGACGATTGGTCCTGCGTCCGTCACTCCTGGACGAGCGACGCGAGGCCGTTCGACGCGGCGTCCGTTGGCTGCGTTGGTACGTCGCGCGACACTGGAGCTATCGCGAGCTCGGCAACAACGCCGTCTACATCTTCCGCGAGCTCGCCGAGACGACGGCAGACGACGTCGTGCGGCGCATCTGCTATCCCGTCGCCCGTCGCCTGGCGTTGCGGATGAAGGCCTACTACTTGGGGCGCGGGCGCATCGACGAGCGAGACGACCTCTTGGAGGCGATCGATCTGCTGACCTTCCACCGCGTCTTGCACTTCGATCCACAACCGCTGCTCGACCGCGTCCTCGCACGCTTCTCGCGCTACCGCACGGCCGAAGCGCTCTATGACGTCGACCTCGATCGCCTCGACAGGCTCGACGACGATGATCTCTTCGATCTGCTGATCAACACCTACGTGCTGGAGAAGGCCTGGCTCACGCTCAGCCCACAACTGGCGACCGACTTTCATCTCGGCCAGTTGATTCGCTTTCTGCGCCAGCGACCCTATGTCGAGCACGACAAGGACACCTCCGACGATCAAGATCACTTCTATGCCGACGCCTATCTCGCAACCCACGTCGCCTTCGTCTTCACGAACTACGGCGTTGCTCCGCTGCGCCGCGCCGACGTTCCTCGGGTCTACCCCTTCTTGCGCCGCAGCTTTCCGATTCTCCTGGCCGCCAAGCACATCGAGCTCGTCGCCGAGCTGCTCGACGTCTATCGCTCGATGGGTCGCAGCGAGCGCAATGACGGGCAGGTCGAGCGGGGAACGCGCTTCTTGCTGCGCACCCAAGCCTCCGATGGGAGCTGGGGCCCCTGGCGCAAGGAAAAGAGCCGCTACGACGCGGTACACTACACCTGGGCCGCCGTCCATGGGTTGCGCGACCGGACCCTGCGGCGCGACACACGCTACGAACGGCACCTCGAGCGGCTCCTCGATCCCCACGCGGCGATCCGACGCCACGTCGATCCATCTCTCGAGCCGGCGAGGAACTGATCGAGCGGAATCGCGCTCTGTGGAGCGACGCCGCTCGAGGAGGTGTTTCGATGAGAATCTTCGTCACGGGGGGATCCGGCTTCGTGGGTGGGCACGCGATCGAGGCGCTCGCCGCCGATCACGAGGTGTTGGCGATGGCCCGATCCGAACAGAGCGCGGCGATCGTGAGTGAGCTCGGAGCGACGCCCGTGCGCTGTCATCTCGGCGCCGTTCCCGTCGAGGCGTTGGCCGGGGTCGAGGCGATCGTCCATTGCGCCGCCTTCGTCGAACAGTGGGGGACGCGCGAGGCATTCTTCGAGACCAACGTCGAGGGGACGCGGCAGCTGATCGCCGCCGCCCGCGAGGCGGGTGTAAAGCGGCTGATCCACATCGGCACGGAAGCGGCGCTCTTCGACGGACGCCCCCTCGTCGAGGTGACCGAGGAGATGCCCTATCCGACGCGGCAGCGCTTTGTTTACAGCGAAACCAAAGCGGAGGCCGAGCGACTGGTGCTGGCGGCCAACGACAGCGAGCTCACGACGATCTCACTGCGTCCGCGGCTGATCTGGGGTCCCAGAGACGCCTCGGTGCTGCCCGCAGTGCTCGAGATGGCGAAGAAAGGCGCCTTCGTCTGGCTCGACGGCGGTGCGCATCAGACCTCGACCTGCCACGTACAGAATCTGGCCCACGCGATCACCCTCGCCCTCGATCACGGGCGCGGCGGAGAGGCGTACTTCATCGCCGATGAGGAGCGCTCGTCGCTGCGCGCCTTTCTCACGGCGCTGGCGGCCACCGAGAGCGTCGCGCTCCCCGCGCGTTCGATCCCGGGCTGGGTCGCACGCTCGCTCGCCTCGCTCGTCGAGGGCACCTGGCGCCTCTTGCGGCTCCGCTCGCAGCCACCGTTGACGCGGTTTGCCGCTTCGATGATGTCGCGGGAGGTGACGGTCTGCACCGAAAAGGCGCGCCGTGAGCTCTCCTACGTACCGACGCTGAGCGTCGCCGAGGGGCTCGCCGCGATGACACCACGCTAACGACGCGGGACCCAACGTTGCGATCTGCGAGCCCGAACCGCGGCGGAGCCCAGGGCGGTGTGGAGCGTCAGTTGGCCGTCGCCGCGACGACCTGGCTCGTCTGCCGTCAGTTGGCCGTCGCTGCGACCTGGCTCGGCGGTGGGGTGCCGAGCTGCTTCAGGTTTCGGTAGTGGTCGCGAAGCACCGCGCCAAACGTGGGATACTCGTAGTACGCGACGCCGCGCTCGCGGCAAAACTCCTTGACCAGCGGCTGGATCAGGGGGTGTCGCGTGTGAGACATCTTGGGAAAGATGTGGTGCTCGATCTGGAAGTTGAGGCCGCCGACGACCCAGGTCAGCGCGCGATTTCCCGTCGCGAAATTCGCCGTCGTCGCCAGTTGGTGGAGCGCCCAATCCGGCTTCGCCTCGCTCTCGCTGGCGCAGGTCTCTTGAACGCCCGTCAGATGCGCCATCAGAAAGACGATCGTCAACGAGATCCCCATCAAGAGGAAGTGGATCACGTAGAACACGAGCACGACCGCCCAGTTCCCGCCGCTCACGATCAAGGGCAACGCGATGTAGCTGAGCACGTGCCACGGCTTGCAGATCAGCAGCTCTTTGATCACCGTGCGTTTGCTGCGGTCGTTGAGCTTGAAGACGTCGGTCGCGTAGTCGAAGTAGTCGTCCCACCAGATCCACTTCAGGGTGTGCATCGTGTAGAGAAACCAGGCGTAGATGTGTTGGTGGCGATGAAAGGTGCGCTGAGGTTGGGCGGGATGCAGTCGCAACAGGCCGCCCGACTCGAAGTCCCGATCCTGACCGTTGACGTTGGTGTGGTTGTGATGGCGCTGGACGTGACCCTTGTGCCAGAAGTACGCCGATGCGCCAGCGAAGATCATGCTGCCCGCGGCGAGTCGGTTCAACAGCCGCGAGTGGGCGAACGCCGCGTGGCTGCCATCGTGCATCACCGCCAGAGCGATGCAGAGCAGCGAGAAATAGAGCGGTAGAACCGCCAGCAACGCGAGCCAGCCGTACGAATGCAAGAGGAAGAGGTAGAGGCCGTAGCTCGCGAACCACATCGCGTAGATGATGATCGCTTTGGTCACCATTCCGCGCTGGTCGATCGGGTCGAGGCCCTGCTCGTCGAGGAAGGCGGTCACCCGCTGCTTCAGGTCCGGGAAAAAGGCGTCCGTCGCCGCGGGTTCCACCACGGCTGGAGCCGGGTTCGAGTCATCTGGTCGCACTGTCTCCGCCGCTATCATCGCTCGATTCCGCGCTGTTTAATGACCTTGCAGTCAGCGTACCACGCTGAGGGATCGCGTTTTGTAATCCTTCTGTAATAGGGCCGATCTGGGCGGTATCGCTGGTCACGATCGGTCCGACGCCGGGCCCGACGTCGAGCGATCGGGCCCTTCGCGGCGATCGGCGGAGTGTCGAAGGTCAACCCGAGGGAACGGGTGTGCGCATCGTGACGAACTCTTCGGCTGCCGTCGGGTGAATGCCGATCGTCTGGTCGAACTGCGCCTTCGTCGCGCCGCAGGTCATCGCGATCGCCAGCCCCTGGACGATCTCGCCAGCGTCGGGCCCGACCATGTGGCAGCCGACGACGCGGTCGCTGGCGCGATCGACGACGAGCTTCATCAGCATCTTCTCGTCGCGGCCGCTGAGATTGTTCTTGAGGGGCGTGAAGCTCGAACGGTAGATCACGATCTCGCCGTAGCGCTCCCGTGCCTGCTGTTCGGTCAAGCCGACCGTGCCGATGCTCGGTTGGCTGAAGACCGCCGTCGGGATCACGTCGTAGCTCGGGCGCTGGGCGCCGCCGCCGAAGAGTCGCCGCGCGAGGTACATCCCTTCGGCGAGCGCCACAGGCGTGAGCTGGACGCGTCCGATCACGTCGCCGACCGCGTAGATGTTGGGCACGTTGGTGCGGAACTCCTCGTCGACGACGATCGCCCCGCGGCCGTCGGTCTCGACCCCCGCCGCCTCGAGGCCGAGCCCCTCGGTCAGCGGCGCGCGCCCCGTGGCGAAGAGCACCGCGTCGGTCTCGATCTGCGAGCGATCCTCGAGCTGGACGGCGATCCCCGCCCCCCGTCGTTCGAGGGCAGCGGGGTTCGATTCGAAGCGCAGATCGACGCCACGCTTCTTCATCTGTTCGGCCAGGTGCGTCCGAACATCGTCGTCGAAGCCGCGCAGGAAGAGCGAGCCGCGATAGAGCAGGGTGGTTTCGACGCCGCAGCCATTGAGGATGCTCGCGAATTCGACGGCGATGTAGCCGCCGCCGACGATCACCACCCGTCGCGGCAGCTCATCGAGCGCGAAGACCTCGTTGGAGGTGAGCGCGAGCTCGCGCCCGGGGATCTGGGGTACCTTGGGCCAGCCTCCCGTGGCGAGGAGGATCGTCTCCGCCGTCACCCGCCGCTCGCCGATCGCGATCGTGTGCCGATCGAGCAGCACACCGCGCCCGCTGTAGCGCGTCACGCCCGCACCGTCGAGCAATCCTTCGTAGACCCGGTTGAGCCGCGCGATCTGTTTGTCTTTGTTTGCGATCAGCGTCTTCCAGGCAAAGCTCGGCTCACCGACCGACCAGCCGAAGCCAGCCGCGTCCTCGAGATCGGCGCGGATCTGAGAGCCGTACACCAACAGCTTCTTCGGCACGCAGCCCACGTTGACGCAGGTCCCGCCGAGGTAGCGCTCTTCGACGAGGCCGACGGTCGCGCCGAGTTGGGCGGCGACACGGCTGCAGCGCACCCCGCCCGAACCGCCGCCGATCACGAACAGATCGTAGTCGTAGCTCTGGCTCATCGGGTCCTCTCTCGCGTTCGTTGGTTCGCCGCCAGTGTACCCGATCGCGGGGGGTTCCGAAACGGGGAAACCAGCGGTGGCGCAGTGGGATGCAGCTCGATGCGGGGTGGGTTACGGTTGCGGCGTCGGGTCGTAGAAGAAACGCTCGCGCACGACCTTTCCGTTCTCCCAGGTCTGGAGCGCGACCTGGGTGAACAGCATCCGGCCGTACTGGGCGTGGGTGTAGTCGAATCGCCAGACGCTGGCGCTGCGGTTGCCGTCGACGAGCGTGTCCAACAGCGTCGCACCGCGAAATTCGGTAATGGCGCTGTATACCTCCATTTCACGCTGGCGATTTGCGGCTTTGCCCGCCACTTCGGGGTTGCTGTTCTCTTGCATCACGATCTCATCGGCGTAGAACTCTTCAAAGGCTTCCATCGCCTTGCCGGCCTGTACCATCGCGTTCAACGCCGCGACGCGTTCACGAATGCTCATGCTATCCTCCATCGTCTTGCCGCCGAAGCGGCACGCTGTGGGTTGTCATCGTCCCCAGTATCGCGCGGACGACTATCTAAAACAAGCATAAAACATTGGTTGGTTCCATCTAGAAAGAAGATTGGTCCAGGCGTTGACAACATGCGACGATGCATCGTATTTTCGTTTCGTTCGAGGTGACGATGGAGAGCGGTATGCGAGACGCGCGGCGTCGAAGGGAGAGCGCGTCGACGGGGATCCGAACGGTGTGTCGCCTCGGCGTCACCATCGTCTGGTTGCTGTTGGCGGCCTGCGGGTCGACCCACCGCGCGGCGTCGGACGCGACCCAGAGCGGCGACCTCATCGCAGGCGACCTCTTTGGCGGCGGCGATCTCGTACGCCACGACGGGCAACAGCCCGATCTCGAGGGCCCCGATCTCCTCGGCGACTCGCTCGGTGGCGACGATTCCGCCTCTGCCGATCTCTCGCCGACAGATCTCGCCGACGCCCTCGACAACGATCGGCTGCCGACGAGTTGCGCCGAGATCGGCTCGACGGACTGCTTCTCGAACTACGATTGTGGCGACTCGTCGACACGCTGCGAGGAGCTGACCAGCTCGGAGGAGTCGCCGATCTGCTGTGTCAAGGGCGAACGCGGGGTCGGGGTGGCGGGAACGGCCTGCACACTCGCCGCCGACTGTCAGAGCTCGATCTGCATCGACAATCTCTGCAGCGACATCTGCGGCAGCGTCGCCGACTGCCCGCCGAAGATGCAGCTCTGCATGGCGATCGCCTTCAGCGGCTCCGACGACAAGTGGTGCTTCCCGCAGTGAGCGACGTCCCGCCGTGAGCTACTTGATCTCCGCCTTTCCCGTGAAGCTCTTGAACGCCGCGGAGACGTTCTCCGCCTGTTCGAGCCACGATCGAATCGAATGGAACCGTTTCTTTGGACGGCGATCGCGGCGTTGGCGAGACGCCGGTCGGGAGGGAGGGTCCCCGCCTCCGCCGGGCGCGCGGAGGCAGGGAGCGTGCTTCCGTTCGACAGGTGGGGCTCAGAGGAGGACGCAGTTGCCGTCTCGGCAGGTGAAGAGGCCGCAGTTCGTCGTGCACGAGCCGCAGTGGCTATCGTCGTTGGTCGTGTCGACGCAGCTGTCTCCGCACTTGGTAAACCCGGGCTTGCAGCTGAAACCGCAGCCCGTCGGGCCGCAGGTCGGGACGCCGTTGGTCGGAGCGGTGCAGCTCTTGGCGCAGGCGCCGCAGTTGTTCACGTCGGAGGTCAGATCGAGGCAGGCGTCGCCGCACTTGGTCGTGCCGTTCTTGCAGACGAAGCCGCAGTCGCTATCGGTGCAGACGCTCTCGCCATCGCTCGGCGGCGTACAGGACGTCTCGCAGCTTCCACAGTGACTCGGGTCTTGCGCTGTATTGACGCAGGAGTCGCCGCACTTGGTCGTTCCCTCGGGGCAGCTCGTCAGACAGTCCCCATTGGCGCAGACTTGGTCGTTGCCACAGGTCTTCTCGCAGCTGCCGCAATGCCCGGCGTCGGTCTTGAGGTTGATGCAGGCGCCGTCGCATTCACTGAAGCCTTGATTGCACTTGAGCGCGCAGCCGCCGTTGACGCAGCTGACCGTGCCGCTCTCGGGAGCGGTGCAGGCCTTTTCGCAGCTGCCACAGTGGGCGCTGTCGTTGTTCAGGTTCAGGCAGCTGTCACCGCAGCGCGTGAATCCTTCGTTGCAGACGAAGTCACAGACGCCGTCGCCACAGGTTGGGGTGGCGTTCGGCGGGGGCGTGCAGACCTTGCCGCAGCCGTTACAGTGTTGCGTGTTGAGCTTGGTGTCGACGCAGGATCCGCCGCAGTTCGTCGTCCCCTCGGGGCAGCTCGTCGTGCAGGATCCACCCGAACAGACTTCGTTCTCGCCGCAGCTCTTCTCGCAGGTTCCGCAGTGCGTCTTGTCGCTTTGCAGATCGACACATGCGTCGCCGCAGACGCTGCGTCCCGTGTTGCACAATAGCTTGCACTGCCCACCCTCGCAGATCGCGTCGCCGTAGTCTGGGTCGGCGCATTTCTTCTCACACGATCCGCAGTGGGCGCTGTCATTGTTGAGGTCGACACATTGACCGTTGCAGAGCTTGAAGCCGTCATTGCAACTGATTCCGCACTGGCCTTCGAGGCAGGTGGCGACGCCGTTTTGCACGGTCCCACAGGAGTTGAAGCATTTGTCGCAGTGCGAGGGGTCGCTCTTGATATTGACGCAGGACCCCGAGCAGTTGGTCGTGCCCCCGGGGCAGCTCGTCGTGCAGGCGCCGCCCGAGCAGACCTGGTTCGCGTTGCACTGTTTGCCGCAGGCGCCGCAGTTGAAGAAGTCGCTCGTCTTGTTCACGCACTTGTCGCCGCATTTGGTGAACCCCGCTTCGCAGCTCACGCCGCAGCTCGACGCGTCACAAGTCGCGGCGCCGTGTTTCGGTGTGGGGCACGTCTTTCCGCAGTCGCCGCAGTTCTGCGGATCGGTGCGGGTCGAGACGCATTTGAGGCCACAGCGCTTGAACCCCTCTTTGCAGGTGAAATCGCACAAGCCATTCGAGCAGACGGCAACTCCGTTGGCGGGTACGTCGCAGCGCGAGCCACAGGAGCCGCAGTGTTGCGTGTCGTTCTGTACATCGACGCAGCTCTGGCTACAGTTGGTCTTGCCCTCGGGGCAGCTCGTGACGCAGTTGCCATCGTAGCAGACGCCGTCGGTGCAGGCGTTCCCGCATTTGCCGCAATGCTGCGCGCTCGAGCTCAACCGTACGCACGCCCCGTCGCAATCCGAGAAGCCCTCGTCGCAGAGTACGCCGCAGCTGCCGTCGGTGCACAGCGGCGCACCGTTCGAT
Source organism: Myxococcales bacterium (assembly GCA_020430585.1). Taxonomy (GTDB): domain Bacteria; phylum Myxococcota_A; class UBA9042; order JAGQJP01; family JAGQJP01; genus JAGQJP01. The sequence goes on from JAGQJP010000304.1 coordinate 11,453, forward strand.
GGCGTTGGGCAGCTCGTCTCGCAGCCTCCGCAGCGCGTCGGGTCGCTCTTCGTGTCGACGCAGCTGTTGCCGCAGCGCTCGAATCCATCCTTGCAGACGATGTCGCAGTCGCCGCTCGTACAAACACCGAACCCGTTGGTCGGGCCGAAGCAGGCATTCAGACACTCGCCGCAGTGCATCGCGCTGGTCTTCAAATTGACGCAGGCCCGCGCACAGTTCGTGGTCCCGCTGGGGCAGGCACTCTTGCACTCGCCGTCGTGGCAGACCTGGTCGTCGGCGCAGACGGTGCCGCAGGCCCCGCAATGGAAGGGCGAGGTTTGTAGGTCGAAACAGGCATTGTCGCACTGCTTCAGCCCCGGGGCGCAATTCTTGTCTTCGGTCTGGGTGATCGTGTCCGTCGTGCTCGTCGATCCGCCGCCATTTTTGCACCCAACGGTGGCGACGAGGGCGCAGAGCGCCAGGATCCAAAACGTGTTAGGGCTCAACATCGTGCTCCTTCCTTCCCGCGTTGCGGCGTCGGTCGGCGAAAATGCAAGGCGCGTTCCACGACGTTGGCCGCTTCTGCGTTCGAATCGAGGCGTGGAGCTCGAGCTCGACCCGCTGAGCCCGGCTCGACGTGGGTGCGGATTGTTTCGTGAATACCAACGGTTACGTAAAATTCGCGGGTTCTGCCGACGCCGCGGGACGTCGGGAGGGATCACCTGGACGAGGGCGATGTGTCACCGAACGTAACACGATTGTTGCGCTCGTCGTGACGCTCCAAGGGCGCGGATAATGGCGAACGTACGGCGAAAAGGATCAGCCCGCTCGCCTTCGCCGAACACGATCGGCGACGTGCGTGACAGCTGGCAGCGACGCCGTCAGCGTCGAAAGTCGGCGGGGTCGATTTGAAACCGTTTCATCAACCGATAGAGTTGGTTGCGGTGCTTTCCGAGCCGCTGGGCGACGCGGTTCACGTTGCCGCCGTTCTCTCGCAGCAAGCGGCGCAGCGCCTGCGGGCCGAGCTCGCCATCGGACTCGGCGACCGCCTCCTCGTCGGCCTCCGCCGTCTCCCGCCGAGGCGCCGACGATGGCGTGAGGCGTCGATTCTCTTCGAGTTGGCGCGTCGCCCGGGGTGTGAAGAGAATCTCGGTTTCGGGCGAGGTATGGACGCAGACCTGCAAGAGGTCCCGCAGCTCGCGAACGTTGAAGGGCCAGCTGTGCGAAACGAAGGCCGCGATCAAGTCCGCCGAGATCTTGCGGGTCTCGGAGCGCTCGAGGAAGCTCATCATCAGCGACGGAATGTCGCTCAGGCGCTGGCGAAGTGGCGGCACACGGAACATCCACTGGGTGATCCGACTGTAGAGGTCAGCGCGAAAGGTCTTCGACTGCACGGCGTCGACCATATCGCGATTGGTCGCGCAGATCACACGTGCGTTGGTGCGAAAGCTCTCCGTCGCGCCGACGGGGCGGACCTCGCGGTTCTGGAGCACGCGCAGAAGCTTGACCTGCATCGCCAGGGGCGTCTCTCCGATCTCGTCGAGGAAGATCGTCCCATCCTGTGCCGCGGCGAACAGCCCCTGCTTGTTCGAGACCGCGCCCGAGAAGGCGCCGCGTTGGTGGCCGAAGAGCTCGGACTCCATCAGAGACTCGGGGATCGCGCCGCAGTTGACCGCGACGAAGGTTCCCTTCCGTCGGCTGAGGCGATGGAGCTCGGTGGCGATCAGATCCTTGCCCACGCCCGCCTCGCCGACGACGAGGACCGTGCTGTCGAGGGCGGCGCAGGCGACGATCTCGCTGCGAATCGCCGACGCCACCGAGCTCAGGCCGATCACCGCGCAATCGGCCCCCGTCAGCGGATCCTCCGCTTCGACGTCGAAGACGAAGAAGGTGTCGCCCATGCGGATCACGTCGCCGCGTGCCAGCGGTCGGCGCTCGATGCGCGTCCCGTTGACGAACGTGCCGTTGGTGCTACCGAGGTCCTCGAGCACGCAGCATTCGTCGCAGACGATGCGGGCGTGGCGGCGCGAGATGCGCGAGTCTTCGAGGGGACCGCGGGGGAAGACCGAGCGGTCCCGTCCGATCTCGAGCGTGCCGTCCTCGAGCAGGACGCGTTCAGCCCACCGCGAATAGAGCCGATGGAAGATGATACGCAGCACGTTACGCGTCGCCTGCGGCCCGACCAAGGGGTCCGTCGACGGTGTCGTTCGTAGCGTGGTTTCTGTGGTCACGTCTCTCCTACTTCTTACGCAGAACGAGCGAGATCGTACGCTGGCCGCGCTGGATTTTCAAGCGGACGGTCTTGTATCCCGCCGAATAGACGAGCAACGTAGCGCTCTCGCCGCTGAAGCGAAGAAGGGCCGGGCTCTGGCCGCTGAACTCCTGGTTCAGATAGAGCTCGGCTCCCGCGGGCGTCGTGCGGACGCGAACGCGCGTCACGATGGGTTGCTGTGTACGCCGCGGCGGGCGGCGCCGAACCTGCGGCTTTTGGATTTCGTGCCGTTCCGGACGCGTCTCGACGCGCCGCGGCTTCGATGGTGTCTTTCCTCGATC
>JAGQJP010000305.1 GCA_020430585.1 Myxococcales bacterium
GATGAGGCGCACGCGCGCCCGACGGGGGACGATCCCGCCGATGCGCGCGACGTGATCGAAAGCAGACAACTTTCTTTGGCGCGACGCGTATACTGGACATCTGATGTGAAAACGCGCGTCGCTCGAGCCGAACGCGCCACGGAGGTCACCATGAATCGTCGATCCGTCGCGTCCATCACGATCTGTCTCACCCTCGCGCTCTCCGCTCTCTCGGGGTCTGCCTCGGCCCTGACCTGTGCGCAGAGCAGCCTCTCGGAGAAGATCAAACACTCGAACGTGGTTCTCGTTGGCGAGTTGGTCCGTGTCGAGCGCTACAGCGCCTCGATCAAGGTGCTCAAGGTGTTGAAGCCGGGGAGCGCCCTCCGTCCGGGAACGACGCAGCTCTCGCTCCGTCTTTCGCGATACACGAGCCTCGGTTGGGCCGGCAAACCGGGCCAGATCGTGCTCTTCTTCCTCGACGCGAGGGGAACCTGGAACTGCCACGAGCCGATTCGGCTGATGTGAAGCTGCACACGCGATTCGCCTGAGCCCTACGGCTTCGACTCGAGGTCAATCCGCGCCGGGTGGGTGTAGACCGTCAGCTCGTCGCCACGAGCGAAGCCGGCGAGGCAGATCCCGAGGCGCTGGGCGACATCGATCGCCGCCGTCGAGGCCGCGCTGACGGCGACCAGCACGGGGCATCCCGCGCGGGCAGCCTTCACGAGCATCTCGGCCGACGCGCGACCCGAGATGAAAATGCCGAGCTCGGCAAAGGGGAAGCGGCGCCGCAGAGTGTAGCCCACCGCCTTGTCGAGGGCGCTGTGCCGCCCGAGGTCTTCGCGCACGACGCGCAGCCCGCCCCGAGCGTCGAAGAGCGCCGCCGCGTGGCAGCCTCCCGTGACGGCGAATTGCTGCTGACGCTCGCGCACGGCGGCGCCGACGTCGAAGAGCACCTGCAGCGGAATGCGCAGGGCCGTGTCGGTAGGTGAAAGCGCGGCCAACAACGCCTCGAGACCCTCGCGTCCACAGAGCCCGCAGGATGAGTTGATCACGAGATTCCGCGAGCCCGTGGGTACTTCCCCTGCGAGCTTCACGCTGACGCGGCCGCCGTTGACACAGGCGTCGATCTCGACGACATCGTCGAGGCCGGCGATCAACCCCTCGGCGAAGAGGAAACCGAGCGCCAGGTCGCGCTCGTCGCCAGGGCTGCACATGATCGTGAAGACGGGGCCGCCGACGATCTCGATCGCCAGCGCCACCTCGCCGACCACCGCCCGCGTCTGCTGCTGGCGAGCCAGCGGCTCACGACTGAAGTGCACGACCTCGACGTGGCGAGGCTGATCCGGCGGCGGGAGCCGGCCCTTGTCAATCGGCCGCGACATCGCGCTCCGTGCCATCGGCGTGGAAGTACGCGCCAGGAAAGAGATTCGGGTCGTGGGCGGCATCGTCGCCTTCGAGGCGCAAGACCTCGGCGGCGCAGACCTTGTACTCCGCCGTGCCCGTGATGCTGTCCCCCTGATCGACGGTCAACAGGTTCGCCCGCGCCTCGCTGAAGTGAAAGGGGAGCCAGATGCAACCGCGCCGCACCTGCCGCGAGAGCACGGCGCGACAGACGATCGAGCCGCGGCGCGTCGTCACCCGCACGGCGTCGCCGCTCTCGAGACCTCTGCGCCGCGCGTCGCGCGGGTGGATCTCGACGAAGGCCATCGGTTGCTTCTCGTCGAGCCCCGCCGCCCGGCGCGTTTGGGTCGCCGCGTTGTAGTGATAGAGCGTGCGACCCGTGGAAAGGACGAGGGGATAGCTCGCATCGGCGAGCTCGACCGAGGGGCGGTACTCGACCGCCTGAAAGAGCCCCTTGCCGCGTAACACCCCGCCCTCGTGGAGATACTCGGTCCCCGGATGCTCCGCCGTCGGACACGGCCACTGCAAACCGATCTCTTCGATCCGAGCGTACGAGATCCCCGAGAACTTTGGCGCGTCGGCGACCATCTCGTCGTACACCGCGCTCGGCGACGAGAGCTGCCACGACGCTCCTGCAGCCCGTGCCAGATCGAGCAGGATCTGCCAGTCGGCCCGCGCCGCCCCAGGCGGATCGACGGCCTTACGCACGCGCTGCACGCGACGCTCCGAGTTGGTGAAGGTGCCGTCCTTCTCGGCGAAACAGGCCGCGGGGAGGACAACGTCGGCGAAGCGCGCGGTCTCATTGAGGAAAATGTCCTGCACCACGAGGAACTCGATCTGGTTCATCCCCTCTTCGAGGCGGCTGACGTTCGGCTCGGAGAGGAGGATGTCCTCGCCCATCACGAACATCCCGAAGATCGATTTGCCCACCGCCTTCATCATCTCGTTGAGGTTCAGCCCCGGGCGACTCGGGATCTCGACGCCCCAAGAGCGGCGGTACTTCTCGCGCACATCGGCGTCAGAGACGCGCTGGTAGCCGGGTAGGAAGATCGGCGAGGCCCCCGCGTCGTTGGCGCCCTGCACGTTGTTCTGACCACGCAGGGGATTCATCCCCGACGAGGCGACGCCGAGGTGTCCCGTCATCAGCACGAGATTCGAGAGGGCGTACACGTTGTCCGTGCCATGGGAGTGTTCGGTGATCCCGAGCGTATAGTAGATCCCCGCGCGTCGGGTGGTCGCGTAGCGCCTCGCCGTCCAGCGGATCGCCTCGGCGGGAACCCCTGTGACACGCTCCGCCTCTTCCGGCGTGTAGCGCGCGACGGTCTCGCGCACCGTCTCGAACCCCTCGGTGTTCGCGGCGATGAAGGCTTCGTCGACGAGCCCCTCAGCGACGATCACGTGGGCCATCGCGTTCAAGAGCCAGATGTCGGTCCCCGGGCGCAGCTGGAGATGGCGCTCGGCGATCGTCGCCATCCAGATCGAGCGCGGATCGGCGACGACGAGCGTCGCGCCGCGGCGGACGGCGCGCTTCATCTCCATCGCGATGATCGGGTGGGCCTCGCTGGTGTTGCTGCCGATCACGAACAGGAAGTCCGCGTCTCGGATCTCACCGATCGAGTTCGTCATCGCGCCCGCACCGAAGGTCGTGACCAGACC
>JAGQJP010000306.1 GCA_020430585.1 Myxococcales bacterium
CTTACCCCGCGGCTTCTCATTCGACCAGGGTTGCCAGTTTCTCGGCAACTACGAGACCGCCTACCACTGTCTGGTCGCCCGAGGAGCCCTGCGCGCGGGCGAGACGGTGTTGATCCACGGTGCCTCGGGCTCGACAGGTCTGGCGGCGGTGCATCTGGCCAAGCTCGTCGGAGCGCGGGTGATCGCTACCGGGCGCTCGGCGGAAAAGCTGGCGGTCGTCAAATCCCAGGGAGCCGACGAGGTGATCGATATTCGCGGTGACGGCCCGAGCGGGGTTCGCTCGTTTCGCGACGACGTCAAAGCGCTCACCGATGGCCGCGGCGTGGACGTGGTCTACGACGGCGTCGGTGGCGACGTGAACCTCGAGACCCTGCGCTGCGTCGCCTTTGGGGCGCGCTTCTTGATCGTCGGCTGGGCGGCGACACCCTTCGTCGCCCGGGGCCGCGGCGAACGGGGAGCGCCACGGGCGAACATGCTGCCGACGAACCTGATCATGATGAAGGGCCTCGACGTCCTCGGCTGCCCGACGGTGATTTCGACGCATCACGATCCGAGCATTCGGGCGACGCGTCTCGGTCAGCTGTTGGAGTGGGCCGAAGCGGGACGGATCGCGCCCTACGTCGCGGCGAGCTTCCCCCTTGGCGAGGTCAAAGCGGCGATGCGCGCCAAGTGGAGCAGCCAGTTCGTCGGCGGGCTGGTGCTGCACCCCTGAGCCGCGTCGTGCGGCGCAAACCGCGTCGTACCGCGCAAACCGCGTCGTGCCGCGCAAGCCGCGTCGTGCCGCGCAAACCGCGTCGTGCCGCGCAAGCCGCGTCGTGCCGCGTCGTCCCGCCCGAGCCCGGATCTCACGCCTCTCGGCGCGCGGTGGCGGGATAGTGGTGCTCTCGTCGATGATCGATCGGCGAGGCGAGCAGGACGCCGCCGCGCAGCTCTCCCGCTCGCGCCAGCTCGAGCGCGCGCACCATCATCCCCTGCTCGTGGAGCGGAAGTGAGGAGCCTCCGGGAAACAGGGCCTGGTTGCCCCGGCGGGTGATCAACATCGGCCAATTCGAATAGTGCACCTCGCCGATGAGGTACGCCAGACCGTCATGGCTCCGGATCGCTTCGACTCGCGTGCTCGGTCCCTGCGGGAAATAGCGGCGCTGCGCCTCCTCGTCGAGGTTCTTGTAGGCCCAGTTGATGCGGTGATCGCCGAAGAACTCGGTGAAGGAGAGCTTGAGGAAGTCGAGCCCCTCCTCGTTCGCGATGATCTCGCGGAGCTTGTGGAACAGTCCTGGCACGTGACGCGGCATTCCATTGCTGCAGAGCCCCGCTTCGCCGACCAGGAGCATGTCGTCCTCGAAGTAGAGCATCAGCTCGTGCTCGCTCGCCGCGAAGTGCTCGGCGCAGAAGACGCGACCGCCCGTAATCCCGAGATTTCCGCGTCGCAGATGGACGAACCCGTACCGCTCGCAGAGCCGTGCGTAGTGCGGCGTCGTCGCCGGGTCGGTCGAATTGTCGAGGAGGAACTTCTCGGTCTCGCGCAGAAATGCGGGATCGGCGCCCTCGACGGACGCGAGCCAGAGCGCGAGCTGCTCGGGCAGATTGAAGCTGATCGCGTAGAGCGCGGTCGACACGCCCGCGGTGTTCGCCCGCGGCGCCTCGCGCGTCGCCTGGCCACGCTTGACGCGGCAGGTCCAGACGGCGGGGTGAAAGACCTCGGGCAGGATCTCCACCAGCCCATTGCGGCGACTCGTCGATTCGAGATCGGCGTCGGTCGCTTCGCACCACGACCAGAGCCGACCGCGAATCGACTCGTCGAAGTGCGCTCGTGATCGGACGTAGTCGTGGACCATCAGCAGATCGCCGGGCTTGAGGTGATCGGCGAAGCGGTTGGCGTCGTCGACCTTGTCGCCGCCGTCGAGGATCAACAGCGTCATCCCGTCTCGTTGGATCTCGCGAGCGATCTCGGCGCTGACGAACGCCTCGCGCACATCCCGCACCCGCAGATCGATCCCGAGTCGGTCGAAACCGGCGGTGCGCGCCATCCGGTTGGCGTCGTGATCATAGGTCAGCAGCTCGGCGCCGACACTCGTACAGTAGAGCTGGAGCAGCACGGTGAGACCCCCCTGGCCCGTGCCGATCTCGACGATCCGCGCCAGCCGCTGGCCGCTCTGTTCGATGTGCCGAAATAGCGCGTCAAAGGCGGCCGGAGCGTTGCGGTTCTGCATCATCGGCAGCCCCCAACAGCGCGTCCACCCGACTCGGGCACCCTCGGGATCATCTCGGTACAACCCTTGCGGCGCCCCGGATTCTCGCTCGACGTCGCTCGAATCCTCGGGTCCAACCCCCGACTCCGCGGCATCGGCCTTGCGACCGGCGACACCGCTCACAGGTGAGTGAGACTCGCCGACACCCAGCGCGACGCGCGGCGATTCGAGGTTCCCCTTCAGCAGCGCGTCGACGAGGGGAGCGAGCAAGCCGTCGCCCGCGATACGTATCGGCCGCAGCAGCTCGGGATAGCGATGAGCGAGCAGCGTCAGGATGCTCTCCTCGGTGCCCATCATCCCTGCCGACAGCGTCGTATCGAGCCATCTTGCGTAGAGCGCCGCGATCCCGATCAGATCGCCGGCGCGCCCACCGAAGAGGCCGCCGCGCACCACCCACTCGACGTGCCGCACGCCACTCAGCGCGGCGAGCTCCCGTGTCGGAAAGCCATGAATTTCGCTCGCATCGGGATACGGGAAGGCGGCGAACAGCGGCTCTTGCGTCGCCTCGGCGAGGCGCAACGGCAGCGCTGGGTCGAGGAGCTTGCGCGCGTCGACGGTGTGGGCCAGCCCTGCGTCGATCCAGACGAACGAGCCGGTGCCGAAGGGGTTGCGTCGAGCGACCTCGGCGAGCCAGGGCAGCTTCGAAAAGACGAGCGGGTTGTAGTGCGCCAGACGGGCCTGGGGGCTCTCGGCAAGCCACGTCGCGCCCGATCGCCACTCGGCTCGCTTGCGAATACGCTCGACGAGAGGGAACCACGATCGCCGCTCCAGCTCCCCGGTCGAAACAGGGATCACCTTCGTGTTCGCGCGGTTGCGGTGCTTCCAGACGAGCGCTTCGGCGACCCGATCCGCATAGACGACCAGCGGTGCGTCGATCGCCAAGAGCCGCTCGAAGGCCGGTCGATAGTGCCCGTCGAAGGAGCGGGCGAAGGCCGGTCCCAGGCGCTCGCGGCCGATGTCGAGCAGCGCCGTGACGAATGTCGTCACCGCGGGGCGATGAATGTGGACCTCGCCGCGGATCTTGTCCAACCACCGCGCCTCGGGAGCGCAGGGCCAGAGCGACCACGAACGCGGCTCGCGCGCCGACTCGAAACCGCGGCGCAGGCGAATCGTATCGCCGCCGGCCGAGAGCAGCGAGCGAATCTCCTCCTGGCCGAGATCCGCCCGATGGATCTCGCGCTCCTCCCCATCGTGGAAGCCGCAGTACCAGAACGCCGCAGCCGCCGCGCCCTCGGGCAATTGGGAGCGCTCGATCGGGATCTCGAAATCGTAGCGCGCAACTCGGTCGGCCCAATCGTCGAGCTCGGTGGGATTGGGCGGCTCGAGGTGGTTCTGGGTGTAGGGCTGAGCCCGGCGACGTCGAAAGCTGACGCCCGCGAACGCCTCGTATTCGGCGAACGTCCGAGCCGAGCCACAGCCGAAGCGACCGATCTCCGGATTTTCGAGAAATCGGCCGACCCGTTCCTTGCTCTGGGCATCGCGCTGGTGCCATTCGGTCTCGATCTGGTTTCCCTTGTGGTGGTCCGTCCAGTGCTTGTGTGGCCGATAGGCGCGCGTATACTCGTGCCAGGCGACGACCTCGCAGGGCTGGAAGAAGTCCCAACCGTGCGTGAAGGCGCGCACGGCCAGGGTGATCTCTTCGCCCGTGAAATAGAGCGCCGGATCGTAGGGGACGTCCTCGACGAACGAACCCGGAGCGAAGAGGAAGTGTCCCGACAAGAAGCGCCCGCGAACCGGTTTCGTTCGGGTCTGCCAGCCGGCGATGACACCCGGTCGGAAGAGGATGATCCCCTCGGAGGTGAAGCGATCGAAGTTCATCTGAGTCGGTTCGCGGGCAAACGAGCTCGGATCCGATGGCGAGAAGGTTGGCAAGTATGTGCTGAGTATCGGTTTGGTACTTCCGGATTGCTCGATGTGGCGGATCAGCTTCCGATCCCAGCCCTCGACGAAGCGATGGTGCGAGTCGAGCTGCAGGTAGAGCTCCTCGCCCTCGAAGAGCCCCATGATTTCGGAGCGCGCCCAGCACGCACCACGACTCTCGCGCCAGTCGATGTCGATCACCCGAACGCGTCGGTCGTCAGCAAAGGCGCCCAGCGTCTCCTCGTCCCCATGTTGCCAGCAGACGCCAAAACGCAGCGCGCTCGGCTCGGTGGCCTTGGCCAGCGCGTCGGCGATGGTCGGCACGAGCTCTGGGTCGCGATAGGCGGCGATCGAGACGAAGATTCTCATCGCTGCGGTTCAGCTC
>JAGQJP010000028.1 GCA_020430585.1 Myxococcales bacterium
AAGTATCCCTGGCCCTCAAGCCAGAAGTCGTCAATGCTTCCCGGTTCCTGGCACGTCGTTGCGCCTCCACCACACTCGGTGTTGCCGCTGTTTTCCGTGCAGGAACAAACGCTTCCGATACAATTCGTCCCGTTGGGATTTCCCGCGCAGTCCGGCGAGGAGCCGCAGCCGCAGAGTCCCGCATCGCACGTTGGCCCGAAGCTGTTCGGATTGCCGGTGCAGTCGCTGTCTCCCAAGCACTCCGTGCAGAAGTACTTACCACCGCCGGTCACGTCGTTCACATCGCAAATCACCGCCCACTTGTAGCCGTGGCCGGTCGAACAGTCTGTATTGATCTTACATTGCACGCACACACCGTTGGGAATGTCGCAGAAGGGCAACTCGCTACCGAGCTTGCTGCAATCATTGTCCGACGCGCACTTGGTGCTCACGACGTCAATCTTGTAGCTGATGGTATCCACCCGATTTTCACCACTGGCGCAGTCGTACGCGAGGAACGCCAGGTAGTACTCGCGGTCGCCGCTGTCAGATTCGAAGATTGTGTAGCTGTAGCTGCCAGCGCTCTTGAAGTCGTAGGCGCCACCAAGTGGTTCGCCCGTCGTCGGACTGATCACGTACACGTCGACACATCCAACACCCGTGTCGTAGCCGTAGACCCGAACGCGGTACTGTTGATTCGCTTTGACCGAAATCTTGATGAAGTCGATGTTCTGAGACGGGCAGAGCTGCATGTTGTACGTTCCATCGGCTATCGCATTACTCGCTGCGACCTCGTCCGATGTCTTACCGGTGTCATCGTTGTTGCACACTGGCGTCGCGTCGCTTTCCGTATCGGTCGTCGTGTCGGTCGACGTCGTGTCCGTCGTGGTATCGGACACTGTCGTATCCGTCGCGGTCGTATCGGTCACGGTCGTATCCGTCTCGGTCGTGTCGGTCGTCGTCGTGTCCGTCACAGTCGTGTCCGTCACGGTCGTGTCCGGCGTGACGTTGGTGTCCGGCGTGACGTTGGTGTCCGGCGTGACGTTGGTGTCCGGCGTGACGTTGGTGTCCGGCGTCGTGTCGGGCTCGACGTTGGTGTCCGGCTTCACGTTCGTGTCTTCGCCGCCGCCGAGGTCGATGTTGCTGAAGTCGAACGTGATCGTGACGTCCTGTTGAATGTTGACGTCGAGCCCGCTGCTCACGTCGTTCGAGCTGTCCACGCCGCCTGAGGTATCGCCCGTGGTGCTCTTGCTCCCCGAGCTACAACCGGCCCAGACGAGCAACAACAGGAGCATCAACAATGAATATTGAAACCGCTTCATCCGCATTCTCCTACACGTAGTGGTCTCGTTCCCCTGCGTCACGCACGAGCGCGGCGCAAAGACGGAAGACTAGCCAGGCGGAGACAGATTGTCAAGGCTGCGGTTTTCGACCGTCGGTTCGGCGCTCGGGAGCGCCGAGGGTTTCGAGCACATCTCCCTCGTGGAGTGAGCGCGCGATCAAGCCAGCGCGGAGCTTCGGCTCGAACCAGGTCGATTTGGGAGGCATGATCTCGTCGCGATCGGCGATGCGCAGGAGCTCGGCGACGCTCGTCGGAAAGAGCGCAAAAGCAACCGCGGCGCCACGATGAACGCGGCGCTCGAGCTCGCGGACGCCACGAATGCCGCCGACGAAATCGATCCGCGGATCGGTGCGCGGGTCTCCGATCCCGAGGATCGGTCCGAGCACCTGGCGCTGCAGAATCGAGACGTCGAGCGACGCGACGGGATCGTCCCAATCGACGGTTCCCGCGCGCGGCGTCAGCCGATACCAGCGGTAGTCGAGACGCATCGTGATCTCGTGCGGCGCCTGGGGGAGGCCATCCTCGCAGCCCGCCAGCTCGAAGTGCTCGCACAAGCGAGCGATGAAGCGTTCGCGGTCGAGACCGCCGAGATCCGAGACGACACGATAGTACCCGAAGATCTTCAATTGATCGTCGGGGAAGAGCACCGAGAGGAAATAGTTGTACGGCTCGTCTCCCCGATGATTCGGGTTGGCCGCTCGCCGCGCCGCCGCGATGCGCGACGCCGACGCGCTGCGATGGTGGCCATCGGCCACGTAGAGTCGCTCGACGCTTGCAAACGCTGTGCGCAGCGCCGCGATCGTCGGTTCGTCGGCGACCCGCCAGAGGGCGTGCTCGATGTCGTAGGCCGCGGTGAAGCGGTAGAGCGGCTCACCGGCAACGACCGCATCGATCAGCCGATCGATCTCGGGCCGTGCGCGATAGGTCAGCAATACGGGGCCCGTGTTCGCGTTCAGCGCGTCGATGTGGCGCGTACGGTCATCCTCTTTCTCCGCCCGCGTCAGCTCGTGGCGTCGGATGGCGCCGCTGTCATACTCGGCGACGCTCGTCTCGGCGACGAGGCCGAACTGCACGTGCTCGCCCATCGTCAGGCGGTAGACGTAGAGCGACGGCTGCGCGTCCTGGAGCAGAATTCCGTCGAGGAGGAAATCGTGAAACGCCCGAGTGCCCTGTCGGTAGACCTCGTCGTCGTGGACGTCGATCTCGAGGGGCAGATCGATCTCGGGTTTGGTGACGTGCAAGAACGCGTACGGATTGTCGGCGGCTTCGAGACGCGCCTCGTCGCTGTCCAGCGTGTCGTACTGTGGGCTCTGGACCCGTTCGACGAATTCTGGGTTCGGACGTATCCCACGAAAGGCTCGAATCTGGCTCATCGGAAACTCCTCGATCGGGCACACTCTCCCGCTGCGCCCGTGCGGGCGGCTACCAGCGCGGGCGGACTGTAACCGAATCCGCGTCCCGCCGCAAGCCATCTCGTCAACAAACGTCTTGATTTGCATCAAGTCCTTTGGAATTTCGGCGTGTTTTTTCGGTATGCGGCGACGCGCCGACCGAACCCGAAGCGTTCGAGCGGTGTTTCACGACGCGGCGGGACGATCGAGCGGAGATACGAGAACGAGGACGGAGCCGCCTTTCACTCGTCGCGCGGACGACGGAGCAGCCTCTCACTCGTCGCGCCGACGGCGGAGCAGCCTCTCACTCGTCGCGCCGACGGCGTCTCTTCTTTTTGGGTGGCTCGGGGGGATCCGAGGTGTCCGGTCCGATGTCGAGAATCCGCAGGTTCACGCGGCGATTGCGCGCGCGCCCTTCGGGGGTGTCGGCGCCGATCGGCTTGCTGAATCCGTAGGCCTTCGAGACGAGGCGGGACGGCTTGATTCCGAGGGCGATCAAGCGATTACGCACGACGTCGGCGCGCTTTTGTGACAGGTCCTTGGCGAGTCTGCGCGTCTTCGCCTCGTCTTTGCCGCAGTGGCCGGCAACCTCGAGCAGTCGAAGGCGCGACTGGCGTTTGAGAATCTGCGCGAACTCCTGGGCGTCTCTCTCGCCCCGTTTGTCGAGGGTCGCCGCGCCTGGCGCGAAGTAGATCACGAAATGCGTCACCGTCGAGGCCGTCGCCGCGGTGGGCACCAGCGCGACACAAACGGCGAGAGCTCGGAGCAGTCTAGAGAGTTTACGGTGGCGTGCGTCGGTCATGATTCGAGTCCTCCTCCACGTCGATGACAAAGTGGCCGATCGGTGTATCGTGCCACGCCGACAAGTTTGTTGGTCGCGACGCGTGTCGTGATCAAATAACCGCCCGCCGCTGTCACAGCATCGTCACGTGACAACGAATCGCAGCTCGGAACAGGGCAACGACAAGGCCAACACCAGCACATCCGAGATGTTACAACCGCAAACGGACGAATTCGCCCCGAATCGAGACACATCACCCGGCGCGCCCCCGGACCAGACCCCGCGACTTTCTTTCATAGGATCATAGGGTTTCGCATCGAATGCGCTTGGCACGTCTCCTGCTAGAGTGCCCAGCGGTGCAACCGTTCGGCCGATCGGCCAAGAGCGGGGTCGTGGCGGCCGCACCATCGACAAACCGATACGGTCAATAGGAGAGAATCATGCGCTGGGTCACACTCGTTCTCGCAACCCTTCTGCTGGTTGGGGGCGCCGCCCTCGGGACACTTCGAATGGGTACCAACTTCGAGCACGCCAAGACGATGCAGAAGGACCTCGACACGGCGTCGAAGGTGCTGCCGCTGTTAGGCAAGAACCACAAGCTCGTCAAGCAGATCGAGAGCTACAAAGGCAAACCGAGTCGCGTCAAGCTCGGCGGAGTCCTGCTTCTCATCGCCGCGCTGGCGGCACTCTGTTTGTTGGTTTTCACCTTCATCAAGAGCTCGTCGTTCGTGCTCTACGGCTCGATAGGGCTGCTCGTGCTGTTGGCTGCGGTGGTCGTGATCAACCCCGACTACGTCACGGGCGCGACCTCGGCCGCGTCTGCGCGTCTCGCCTCCTACATCGTCGCGATCCCCTTGGCGATCGGCGGTCTCCTCGCCCTCGCCTCCGACCGACTCCGTCTGCGCAAGCAATCCGCCGCCGCGTAGCTCCCAGGTTCGCGTCCCGCTGCACCGTCGTCGTCGGGTGCCAAAATCCGCCGAGTGGCCGCTCACTACAACCGTTTTGGCACCTCCAGCCGCCGTTTGGTGCCAAAATCCGC
>JAGQJP010000307.1 GCA_020430585.1 Myxococcales bacterium
AGCTCGTCGTCGCCGCCCTTTCGGAGGACGGGATCGTCGAGCCCGACGACCTCCACCTCGCCACAGCGGCGAGCTTCGAGGATCTCTGCCGGCTCCACGGCGCCTCCTACCTCGAAGACACGACGCAGGTCGAGACCTTGACCCACATCTTCGGCCTCGCCCCGGAGTTTCTCGACGTCGACGAGATCCTCGCCGCTCAACGACTCGCCGTTGGCGGAACGATCAGCGCGGCGATCGCGGCCTCTGAGGGGCACTTCGACGTCGCCGTCAACCTGGGGGGCGGATTTCACCACGCCGACCCCGATCGCGGCGGCGGCTTCTGCGTCTACAACGATATCGCCGTGGCGATCGCGATCCTTCGCGCCAACGGCTTCGACGCCCCGATCGCGATCGTCGATCTCGACTTCCACCAGGGCGACGGCAACAAGGTCACCTTCGCCAACGACCCGACCGTCTTGACCTTCTCGGTCCACGGCTCGGTCTGGTCGGCGATCGAAGCGACTGCGGACATCGAGATCCGGCTGACCACCGGCACCGACGACGCGACGTACCTTCGGGCCCTGCGCCGCTCCCTGCGCTTCGCCCTCGAACAACACCGACCCAAGCTCGTCTTCTACATCGCGGGAAACGACGTCCTCGGTGGCGATCACCTCGGCGACTTCGCCCTCACGCCCGCGGGAGTGCTCGAGCGAGACCGCTACGTCACCGAGTGCGTGCGCGCTGTCGGCGCTCCGATGGTCGTCACCCTCGGCGGCGGGTACAGCCCTCTCGCCTGGCACTGCACGGCCAACTTCATGCGCTGGCTGCTCACCGATAGCTCCCGCGAGAGCCCGCGCCCCCTCGAGGATCTTCGCGATCGTTTCGCTCGCATCTCTCGATCGCTCCGGCCGAGCGAGCTTCGCGCCAGCGACGACTTCGAGATCCAGCTGATCAACGAGGATGTCTACGGCGAGCTCGCGGGTCCGATCCGGGAGCGCCGCATTTTGGGCTACTACTCGGTTCACGGGATCGAGCTCGCCCTCGAGCGCTACGGCCTGTTCCAGAAGCTGCGGGAGTTCGGCTTTCATTCTCTCGAGACGCAGATCGATCCGACGGACCGAGAGCACCAGACGATTCGCATCCTCGGCCGCCGCGGCGAACCGATCGCCACGCCGTTGTTGCTCCTGGTCGAGCTGGTCGTGCAGCGGCGACGGCTGTTGCTTCCCAGCGTGACGCCCGACGAATGGGATTGCATCGCCGTGGAGTGGTTGCTGCTGCAGGACCCGACCGCCGAGTTCTCGTTGCGCCGACCGCGTCTGCCCGGCCAGACCTCGCCCGGGCTGGGAATGGCCGAAGAGGTCCAGGAGCTGCTCGTGCGCGCGTCGTTGCGCCTGGCGGCGGACGGGATCCTCAGCCGCCCCTCCTACTACCACAACGCCGTCGTCGAGGCCGTCTCGTTTCACTTCCTCGAGCCCAGGAAAGAGGGCGAGCTGACAGCGCTACGGGAGCTCCTCGAGCACCTGAGCATCGCCGACGCATCCTGGCTCGTCGATCGCGGCGGCGTGCGCTGGGTCGACGGTCAGCGCTTTCAGTGGGAGCCGGGCCATCACCTGCTTCCTGTCAGCAGCCGCGCGCAGGCCTACTTCGAGGGCGCCGACTACCGCCAGCGCGCCGCCGAAGCCTATCGAGAGCTGCGCGACCAGCTCGTCGTGGATAACCACGCCCTCGAAAACGTGCCGCCAATTTGATCTCTGCGCTTTGTTTGCATCAGTGAATCCGCTATACTCTCAGCGCTGGAAACGAGGTGCACATGAGCGACGAACGCCGAACCGAGGACTCGACCGCGACCGGCGCGACCGTGGCCGACCCTGTCGCGACCGTGGCCGACCCTGTCGCGACCGTGGCCGACCCTGCCGCGACCGTGGCCGACCCTGCCGCGACCGTGGCCGACCC
>JAGQJP010000308.1 GCA_020430585.1 Myxococcales bacterium
AAAGACGCCCCGAAGGTCGAGCCCAAAAAAGACGCCCCGAAGGTCGAGCCCAAAAAAGACGCCCCGAAGGTCGAGCCCAAAAAAGACGCCCCGAAGGTCGGCTCGCCGAAGACCGCTCCCACGATCGAGCGACCCAAGGTCGAGCCGAAGAAGGGCGCCCCCAAGAGCGTGGCGCCGACCCACGACGGCAGCAACCCCCATAGCCGGAAGGGAACGACTCCCAACGCGCCCAAGCACGAGGTGAAGTAGCCATGAAAGAGTCGCAAACAACCAGCTTGCCTCGCCGCGAGTTCATGCGCAAAGCCGCCGAGACGCTGGGCGGGATCGCCGTCGTCGTCTGTGCCAGCGGCGGGCTGGGGACGCTGTTGGCGGACCAACAGCACAAGAAGGGCGCGCCGAAACCGGGAGTCGGCGGGAAGGGGCAGCAGGTCGGCGTTCCCCACGAATATGACCCGACGCATCACCGCTACGTCTATTTGATCGACGTGACCAAGTGCATCGGCTGCGGCGCGTGCGTGCGGGCGTGTGGCAAGGAGAACGACGTACCCGAGGGATTCTTCCGCACCTGGATCGAGCGCTATATCGTCTCTACGGACGGCGAGCACGTGGACATCGACTCACCGAACGGCGGCAAAGACGGATTTCAGCCGAAGGTCACGGGTTTCGAGGTCGCCAAGGCATTCTTCGTGCCGAAGATTTGCAACCACTGCACCCAGACGCCCTGCGTTCAGCTCTGCCCCGTCGGCGCATCGTATCGCTCCCCCGACGGCGTGGTCCTCGTCGACGAGACGCGCTGCATCGGCTGTGGCTATTGCGTCCAGGCTTGCCCGTTCGGCTCGCGATTCATCCATCCGAAGACGCACACGGCGTCCAAATGTACGCTCTGCTACCATCGGATCACTCGCGGCCTGAACCCGGCCTGCGTCGACGCCTGTCCCACGGGCACGCGTCAGTTCGGCGACCGCGAGCGCAAAGGTGACCCGGTCTGGAAACAGGTCGTGTCTGGCAAGGTGCACGTCCTCAAACCCGAACTCCTGACAGAGCCGAACGCGTACTACCTCGGTCTGTCGTACGAGGTGCGCTGATGGGACCCGAAGTGATTGGATTCTCGTTTCCCAACGACGTGCACGTGACCTGGAGCCTGATGATCGTGATGTACCCCTACATCACGGGGTTGGTTGCCGGGGCTTTCGTCGTCTCGTCGCTCTATCACGTCTTCAACCGCCAAGAGCTCAAGCCGATCGGGCGCCTCTCGCTGGTCGCCTCCTTCGCCTTTCTGCTCTTCGCGCCGTTGCCGTTGTTGTTTCACCTCGGACACCCCGAGCGCGCGCTGAACATCATGGTGACGCCGAACTTCTCCTCGGCGATGGCGGCCTTCGGCTTCATCTATGGCTTCTACTTTCTCCTCGTTTTGGGCGAGATCTGGCTCGTCTACCGCAAGGACATCATCGATCGCGCCCGCGCGGCTCGCGGATTCCGTCGACGGCTCTACAAGATCCTGGCCCTCGGTGTCTACGATGACTCGCCCGAAGCGTTGCGGATCGACAAGCGGATCGTGATCATCCTCGCGGCGATCGGGATCCCCGCGGCCTGCATCCTCCACGGCTACGTCGGCTTCATGTTCGGCTCGGTCAAGGCCAACGCCCTCTGGTCGACGCCGTTGATGCCCGTGATCTTCCTCTTTTCGGCGATCACGTCGGGGATCGCGATGGTCCTGGTGATCTACGCGACGGTGCAGCGCTTCGCCGCCAAGCCGATCAGCGGAGAGTGCATCCAATCCCTCTGTCGCTACCTCTGGCTCTTCGCGATCGTCACCGTGACCCTCGAGCTGCTCGAGGTGCTCTCCCTCTCTTACGAGCGCAATGAGGAGTGGCTCGTCGTCAGCATCCTGTACCGTGACCACCTCGCCTTCTCGTTTATCGGGTTGCAGATGGTCTTCGGCTCGCTGATCCCGATCATTCTTCTCGGGATCGTGGTGTTGATGCGCAAGTATCTCACCGACCCGCTGCGCAACATGATCGCCTTCGTTGCCGCCTCGATTCTGCTGATTCAAGTGATGGCGATGCGCTGGAACGTGGTGATCGGAGGGCAGATCTTCTCCAAGAGCTTCCGAGGATTTCGCGAGGCCTATCGCCCCGAGCTCTTCGGTCGGGAGGGTGTCGTCGTGGCGGTCTTGATCATGGTCGCTCCCTTCGTCGTTCTGGCGTTGATCAACCGCGTGCTTCCGCTGGCCTATGACGAGAAGCGCGAAGCCGCGCGCGGCTAGGGTGCCGTAGATGCTGGTCGCGCTCGCCGATCCCTCACTTGGCGCCCCACCAGGCGCAGGTCCCATTGACGCAACCGCAGGATACACCGCCCGGGGTCGTGCACTCGCAGGTCGAAATGCCCTCGCCTAGCGACGGGTTGTAGCAGAGCTCGCCGCCACAGCCGCCGTTGGTACAGTCCGAGTCCTTGGTGCAGGCGTCTCCTGCGTTCTTGACGCACATTCCCGACGCGAGCTCGCGGTTCTTGGCACACCAGAGGGGGGCCTCACCCGATCCCGAAAGTTGGTAGCAGCTGTTGTCGTCGACCACGCAGTCGTCCGCGGAGATCTGCACCTCGCCGCTCGGACAGCTCTTGGGCGCCGCGGGGCCGGTACACCAGATCGAGGTGCCGCAGATCGACGCCTGGTAGCAGACGGCGTCGTCTTGTAGGCATTGCGACGAGTCGGCGACCTGGGTCTCGCCTGGTTTGCAGGTCGGCGCGGCGGTGCAGGTCGTTTTCGGGCTGGCGCACCAGATCGTCACGCCGCAGATGCTCACGGGCGAGCATGTCGATTCGCTGGGGCAGGAGGCCTCGTTCTCGACTTCGGTCTCGCCGTTGGCGCAGACGGGATAGGCCAGGCAGTTGACCTCGCTGCCCGCACAGATGATCGTAGCGCCACAGAGCGTCACCTCGTAGCACGGCGCTCCATCGGTGCAGCCGCTGACCGAGCTGACGGGCGTGTGCCCCGATTTGCAGGTCGGTATCGCGTCGCAACCGGTCGGCGGGAGCGCCGTGGGCGGATACGTCTGCTTCAGCTTTTCATTCGTCCCGGGCGGCAGATAGGGCGTCTTCGAGCAGATCTTCAGCTGCCCGTACGTCGTCAGATTCGCCAGCCCGGGCGGACACTGGAAGCCGGTCTCTTGGATCGCCTGGGTCGCGACGCAAAGGCTCTCCGCGCCGACCGTCAGGCTGTCGCCCGTGCAACCCGCGCCGGTACTCGGTCCGCTCTTGGTGCCACAGGCCATCGCCAGCGCGGCCAGCAACATGGCCGCCATCACGCTGGTCATCGTCTGCCGTCTACTACGTTTCATGGCGCGTATCTCCTCCGTTCGATGGGTCATAGGGCGCCCAACAGATCGAGAGATCCATCGCGATCGCGTCCGAGCGTCCCGTTGCGTTTTCTTCTAACTCGGCCAATCTAGGCCAGATTACATCTTGATAGAGCGAGCGCAGCTCGTCGAGCGCCTCAGGGGCGACGCGCAGCGAGACCGAGCGTGCGAAGGAGTTGGGATCGTCGCGGAAGAAGCGGCCGCCCACCGCCGCTCCGACGACTTGCAGCAGATGGTTCA
>JAGQJP010000029.1 GCA_020430585.1 Myxococcales bacterium
AGATCGCAACCTTCCTGAGATCGCAGCGCGCCGCGTGCTGCGACGCAAGAGCGAAGCAGCGCGGCAACAGCTCGAGCACTCCTGGAATGAGACGGAGAAGATCCGCAACGAGGTCTTCCAGATCCTGCTGACCCCGAATGCGGACCGCAGCGTCTTCCGGAAGGTCTATCCGTTCAGTCCGGCTCTGCTCGAGACGCTGGTCGCGGTGTCCGGCCTGCTGCAGCGCGAGCGAACGGCACTCAAGGTGATGCTTCAGCTGCTGGTCGACCAACGCGACACGCTCGAGCTAGGCCAAATCGTTCCCGTGGGCGACCTCTTCGACGTCATCTCGAAAGGCGACGAGCCTTTTGACGAAGTCATGCGCATCCACTTTGAGAATGCGAAGCGGCTCTATCTCCAGAAGCTTCAGCCCATGCTGGAGAAGGAGCGTGGCCTTACGGCAGAGCAGGCCGCGGCGCTGCCCTACAACGACGCGCGCGCACGGGCATACCGCGCCGACGACCGGCTGCTGAAAACGCTGCTGCTCGCTGCGCTCGTGCCGCAGGTCGACGTACTTCGGGGCCTCAATTCGGAGCGCCTCGCGGCGCTGAACCACGGCAACATCACGTCGCCCATCCCGGGGCGCGAGCGCCAGGAGGTACTTCGCCGCATCAAGACCTGGGCGAGCCAGGTGGGGGAGATCAAGGTCGGCGATGAGGTCGATCCGACGATCTCTCTTCAGCTCTCAGGCGTCGACACCGCGACGATTCTCGAGAACGCGAGGGTCGCCGACAACCAGGGCAACCGGCGTCGGAAGATCCGCGAGCTTCTGTTCGAGCAGCTCGGGATCGAGCAGCGCGATGAGATGTTCCAGGAGCATGAGCTCCTGTGGCGGGGAACTCGTCGCCCCTTCCAGGTGATCTTCGGCAACGTTCGCGAACTCACGACCGAGTCACTCGCGACGAAGAGTGGCGTGCGAAAGGCCATCCTCGACTTTCCGCTCGACGATCCGGGGTTCAGCCCGTCCGACGATCTGGCGCGACTCGATACGTTCCGCGGCGGCGAGAAGCCGGCGCGATCGCTCGTTTGGCTGCCGAGCTTCCTGAGCCTGTCCGCGCAGCGAGATCTCGGGACGCTCGTCGTACTCGACGAGATCTTGAAGAGCGACGACACATTCCGGCGCCACGCGAGCCATCTCTCGGCGATCGACCAGCAGCAGGCGCGCGAGCTCCTCAAGAATCAGCGCAGCCAGCTACGTCAGCGCACGATCCAGATCCTCGAAGGCGCGTACGGTGCGGCGATGCCGCTGCCGGGTTCGGTCGATGAGAGCCACACGCCGGCGGAGCACTTCCAGTCGCTCGACCCGTCCTTCACACCGCAGCCGCCGGTCGGTGCCACGCTGCGCCATGCGTTCGAGCACCTGCTCGACCAGATGCTCGGAGCGCAGTTTCCGGCCCACCCGCGATTCGGGAGCGAGCTCAAGACGAGTGCGCTTCGCAAGGTACAAGAGGAGGTTGCGAGAGCCGCGCAGGCCCAGGACGGCCGGATCCCGATCGACAAGCCGATGAGGCCGCTGATGAACGAGATTGCGGTTCCGCTTCAGCTCGGCGAGATGGGCGAGACCCACTTCGTGCTGGGGCGCCACTGGTACACGCACCTGAATCGGCACTCCGAGGGCGAGCTCACCGTCGGCAAGCTTCGTGCTGCACTCGACCTACCGAGCCCGATGGGGCTTCCCGCGAACGCGCAGAACCTGATCATCCAGCTGTACGCCGATCAGACGAACCGCTCCTTCTACATGCACGGGGGCGCGTACTCGCCGAAGCTCGAAGATCTCCCCGACGAGCTCGAGCTCCGCGAGCAGAAGCTGCCTTCCGAGGCTGCGTGGGCTGAGGCGATCCAGCGAGCGGGGAAGGTCTTTGGCATCGCGGTCTCGCCGCTTCGCAATGCGACGAACTCGAGCCAGCTTGCACGTGCGCTCGCGGAGCTCGCGGGAAAGGCGGTCGACGATTGCCAGGCAGTGTGCGATCGACTCGAAGGTGTCTCCAACGACTTCGGTGTTGCGACGAACGACTCTTCGCGTCTCGCAACGGCAAATGCTGTTCTCTCGCTCGTGCGCGGTCTCTCGAGCCCGTCCGCGGAACCAGTCGAAGTGCTCGCCGGAGCCTCGGTTGCAACGTCTCTCGAGGCGATGGGGGCGAGCTATCGCAAGGCCAGTTCGATGCGCGGAGCGCTAGAGCGGACGAAGTGGGAAGTCTTGGCGAGCGTTG
>JAGQJP010000309.1 GCA_020430585.1 Myxococcales bacterium
GGTTGCCCCGATCCGGACAACGACAAAGACGGGATCTGCGATCCCTGGGTCGCCGAGAAGGGTCTGCAGAAGAAGTACGCCCACATCTGCAAGGGCTCGGACAAGTGCCCGAACGACCCCGAGGACAAGGACGGCTTCGAAGACGAAGACGGCTGCCCGGATCCGGACAACGACAAAGACGGGATCTGCGATCCCTGGGTCGCCGACAAGGGCTTGCAGTCGAAGTACGCCAAGATCTGTAGCGGGCGCGACAACTGCCCCGACGTGAAGGGTCCCAAAGAGAACAACGGCTGCCCGCTGGTCAAGTTGACGGCGTCGAAGATCGAGATCCTGCAGAAGGTCTTCTTCAAGACGGCGAGCGCGAAGATCCTCGAGAAGTCGTATCCCCTCTTGGCGAAGGTCGCCGAGGTGCTCAAGCAGAATCAGGACATCAAGCTGGTGCTCGTCGAGGGTCACACCGACAGTCGCGGCAAGCGGCGCTACAACCTGCGCCTCAGCAAGGCGCGCGCGAAGTCGGTGATGCTGCACCTGATCAAGAAGCACGGCATCTCGAAGAAGCGCCTCAAGTCCAAGGGCTATGGCCCCGACAAGCCACTGGTCAAAGGCGACAACGAAGCCGCTTGGGAGAAGAACCGCCGCGTCGAGTTCACGATTCTCAAGCGCGACAAGAAGTAGGCTCCGCATTCCGGGAAACGGGGCAGCTCGGCTGCCCCGCGACCCTCTCCGCTGTCTTTTTCTCCGCCAGATCGAGTACAATTTCGGCTATGCAACTCGACGAGCAGACGCTCCGACAACGCTGGATCGATCGCGGCGATTGGCCGACGATCCAGGCGGCGGATCCCCGTGAAACCGTGATTCCGAAAAGACGCGCCGCGGTCGTCACCGCGAGCGAACCCTCTGGGGACTCGCGACAGCCGAGCGCGGCCAGCGCCGATGGCGTCGCCGGGTTGGGAATCGAGCTGATCGAGCCGATCGGCGAGGGCGGAATGGGTCTGGTCTACCGTGGACGCGACCGAGCGCTGCACCGCTTCGTCGCGGTCAAGACGCTGCGCCCCGAGCGAGTCGACGAGGCGACGACGCGCGAGCTGTTGCAAGAGGCTCGACTGACGGGGATGCTCGAGCACCCGAACATCGTCCCCGTCTACCAGCTCGGCGCCGACGCCCAGGGCGTCCCGATCGTCGTGATGAAGCAGATTCGCGGTGTCTCGTGGAGGGCTTACCTCAACGGTGACGCGCCCCTCGACCCGAAGGTCTCGGACACGTCGGACCGACTGGCCTGGCATCTCGAGGTGCTCCTGCGGGTTTGCCACGCCTTGGAGTTCGCCCACGATCGACAGGTGCTGCACCGCGACATCAAGCCCGAGAACGTGATGATCGGCTTCTTCGGCGAAGTGTATCTCCTCGACTGGGGGATCGCCGTCAGCTTCGACGACGCGCTGGAGGGCATCGTCCCGCTGGCTCGCGAGCAGACCAAGATCGCCGGGACCTTCTGCTACATGGCGCCCGAGATGGCGAGCTGCGAGTCCGCGCGCCTGGGTGTTGGCAGCGACGTCTTCCTGCTCGGCGCGGTGCTCCACGAGATCCTCGTCGGCGCCCCGCCCCACGGGGGGGACAACCCTTGTGCGGTGTTGATCGCCGCCTACCAGGCGAGGGTCAAAGAGTACGATCACTCTGTGCCACCAGAGCTAGCGGCAATCGCCCGTCGCGCGATGGCGCCGCTCGTCGAGGAACGCTTTCCCGATGTTCACGAGTTCGCCTCGAGGATTCGCGACTTTCTGCGTCATCAGTCGTCGGTTCGCCTCACCGAGCGTGGGTTCGAGCAGTTGGTGCAGTTCGATCGTCTCGCCGAGGAGCACGTCTCCCGCGAGACGCGCGAGGCACCTCAGGTGCTACAAGAGTTTGCGGCGTTGCGCTTCGCCTTTCGCCAAGCGCTGAGCGAGTGGTCCGAGAACTCTCGCGCGCGAGAGGGTCTCGATCGGGCGCTGGAGAAGATGGTGCAGCGCGCGCTGGAGCGTCGCGACGCCTCCGCCGCGCGGCTCTATCTCGATGAGATCAGCGCGCCGTCGGCCGATTGTACGCGGCGTGTCGAAGAGCTCGAGCGGGAGAGCGCCGAGAAGGACCGCACGATTCAGGAGCTGCGGCGCGAGCTCGACACCGAGATCGCCGTTGGGCAGCGCATGGCGGGCGAGATCGCGATCGGCACGGTCTGGTTTCTCGGCGCGGTGGCGCTCGCGGTGGCTCGACGCTTCACGTCGTTTCAGCCGTCGACGTGGTATCTCTATGGATTGATGATGCTCGTCAGCGCGGTCTCGGTCGCGATCTATCTGACGGCGCCCAAATCGGTGATCAAACCCAACGCTTTGGTCTACCGTGGCGTCCTCGCCGGGGTCTTTGGCGGCGCCGTGATCGTCGTGCTCTGCTTCTTCCTCGCTTACAACGGCGTGGCGATCGATCTCGCGGCAGCGCTGCTTCTGTTGGCGATTGGGGGGATCATGCTCGCGATCGGTATCATCGTCGAGCCCCGCCTCGTCGCCGTCGGATCGGCCTACGTCATCTGCGGCGGGGTCGCCGCGTTCTGGCTCGAGATCGCCCTCGAGATCTTGGCCCTCAGCGAAGCGTTCGCCTTGGTTCTGTACGTTCCCGTCGACCGCTATCTGCGCCAGCGTTCCGCGTCTGCGGGTCGCTGATCGTTTCCGTGGGCTCCCGCGTTTGATGGCTGGCGTTTCTCGTGGATCTGATCCATAATCGAAACATTCTCGATATCTACTGGCCAATCGCACCGTTTTGGGGGACCGATGACGAACTATTCCCGCGCCGCTCGTCTGCTTTGTTGTCTCGCGTGTTTCGCCGTGCTCCACAGCGCCAGCGTGGCGTTTGCCGACTCTGACCCGCGCGACCATCCCGATCTACCGCGCGACGGTCGCAACTGTCTGGGCAAACCCTACAACAAGCTCTACTTGACGCAAGTTCTGGCGGGTCTGGCCAATCCCAGCGCGCTGATCCACATTTTGGAGCTGAGCTACTGTATGCCCCTGTTCCGTTTCGGCGGGCCGCTCTTCGATCTGTCGAACATCGAAGTCGGCGCGGTGAACTATCTGTCGCCCTCGTTTTCACACTACGGCGCCTTCTTCTCGATCGCACCCGCCTCGTTCTTCGTCCTGCGGGCAGAGGTGACCTTCTTTCATCAGTTCAGCTTTCCGATAGACGGCAAGGGGTACTATCCGCTCACGAGCTATGACGACGACTTTCGCGACGAGACGTTGAAGAAGGACAAGGGCAAATCGGCCTCGGGGGTAAACGCACGGCTGCGCGCGACGTTACGGCTCAAGTTTCCGATCACCTCGAAGCTCGCCGTCGCGCTGGTGGACAATCTCTACGTCGACTACTGGTGGGTCGACCGCAACAGCTACTACAAAAACCTGCGCTGGGACCTGGTCATGCAGCGCTCGGACGTGGTGATCGTCAACGACGTGAACCTGTTGCTCGAGATCGCCTTCCACCCGAACATGACGATCTATCTCGGGGCCTACAACGAGACGGCGCACGTGCCGCGCGATCCCTACACCTCCAACATTGCCGCTGGCGTCTTCATGTACCAGTTCAAGCGTCTGGGCAAGGTCGTGCGCAATCTGACCCTGATCGCTCGCGGCGGTGCCTTCACCAACCACGCCAATCGCAAGAACGAATACTACCTGATGGCGGGCATTGCCCTGCAGTACGATCTGAAGACCTGGTGGAAGTAGCGCCCTCGAGCGGTGTCCGTCGTCCGGGATCTCGTGGTCGCCGCGCGCCCGAACCCGCTCAATGGATCGCGTAGAGGTAGCCGTCCGCCGAGACGGTGAAGAGACGTCCCTTGCGGAAGTAGGCCGAGCCGTTGATCCCGCCGCCTGTTTGCACTTTCCAGCGCAGCTTGCCGTCCACGCCCACCGAATAGAAGAAGCGATTCTCGCTGCCGAAGTAGAGGCGGTCCGAGACGACGATCGGCGCCGAGCGTATCGGCTTGCCGACGTAGAAGCGCCAGCCGATCTTGCCGTCGATGATGTTGAGCGCGTAGAGGTGCCCGTCTTCGCAGCCGATGAACACGCGACGGTCGAAGACGGCGGGGGTCCCGCGGATCGCCCGCTCGGCCTTGAAGCTCCACACCTGACGCCCCGTCTCGCGATGGATCGAGTAGACCATCCCGTCGACGGCCCCGATGAAGACTCGCTCGTAGGCAACCGCGGGCGTACCGCTGAAGGCCTTGTTCCCGCGAAAACGCCAGGCGATTACGCGGCGCTTGAGGTCGAAGGCGAAGAGTGTGTTCTTGCTCGCCGCATAGAGCAGGTGGCCCTCGATCGCCGCCGAACCGCTGAGAGGTCCGGGCAGCTTCGCGCGCCACTCCTCGCGGCCGTACATCGCGCCGAGCGAGACGAGCGTGCCGTCTTGTGCGAGGACCAACAGCGACTCGTTGTAGAGCATCGGCGCGGGGCGAACGGGAGCGCCGACGTCGAACTTCCACTTCTCGAAGCCGCTCTCGCTGTCGATCGCGAAGAGCGTCCCCGTTTCGCAGCCGACATAGACCAGGTCGCGGTTCGCTAGCGGCGCGCTCTGGATCGGGCAGTTCGCGTCGAAGGTCCAGTGTTTGCGGCCATCAGCCACGTGCAGAGCGTAGAGCGACCCGCCCGGCGAGCCGATGTAGACCACCATGTCATCGACCAATGGCTCGGAATGGGCGCGGCGGCCGATCTTCTTCTTCCAGAGCACCAGACCCTGGGGCGGCTTCGCTTCGGTGGTGTGGAACAGCCCGATCCGGTCGTAGGTCGCGCGGTAGGTCGTCGGTCGCGTCGTGAAGGTTTCGCGCAAGAACTGCTTGGCGCTGCTGCAGGCGCCGCCGAGCACGCCGAAGATGACGAGCACCGCGAGTGTCACGAGGGTCGATGCGCCGCGTTCGAGTGTCACGAGAAACCTCCTGCGGATGCGTCGAGCAAAAGCGGTTCCGAACAGACTGGATTGGGGCTAGTTTCGCACGTCGTTGACGACGCTGTAAAGCAGGTCGAGCTGGGAGACGATCTCGGGGTCGCAATAGCGCGGGTTGATCTCGGCGTTGGAGGCGTAGTGGCGCAACAGCGCGGGAAGGCTCTCGGGCAGCCGCGAGGCGTAGCGCATGAAGCCGGGCAGGGTGCCATAGGTCTCTTCGGCGAGGACGAACGATTTCTTGCGGCGCGCCGAGCCGGCGACGCGACGCAGCTGCGGCGTATCGCGATCGGCGAGGTAGCGTTCGATGTACCCGAGCAGCCGCGCATGGTAGCTGGGATCTTCGACGATCGCGCCGATCGTACGGGCCCGCGGATGGGTGCCGTCGAGGAGGCTGCGGGTCTGGCGCTCGAGCTCGTCGAGACCGTCCTCGAACATTTCGAGCAGCTGGAAGTCATAGACTGGGTTGGCGTGGACCACCTGCAGGATGTGCCCGATGATGGTGTCGCGGTTCGAAAGCAAGCCGACGGGGTCGATCATCGAGACCGGATCGTCGAGGAAACGCAACAGCTGATGGAAGGAGAAGTTGATTCCTCGCGTCTGGTAGTAGTCGCGGGCGCCCGGCTCGATGAAGTAGCGCAACATGTCGAGCCCACCGAAGAGGATCTGCCAGCCATTCGGGATCTCGGTCATGAAGCCGCGGCTGCGCAGGCGCTCGAGGCGTCGGCGCACCTCGCGGTTGTCGAGCATGATGCCGAGCGTCTGACCCGTGCGCGCGAGCTTGCCCGCCCATTGCATCGGGCCGCCGAGCGCTTCGGCGAGCAGCCGCAGCGGTCCAGCGGTCTGGCGCAGGGTCGTCCCCTTGTCCTCGAGGAAATCAGCGTTGATGTTTGTCCCCATCGCAGGGGTTGGGTTCGGTTCGGTGCTATTTTGGCTCATCATCATGACGTTTGGCTCCCTCACAAGGAAAAGACACGGTCTATCGCTCCGACCGTCATCCGCACGAGCACGTCCCGCGCGGTATCTCGGTCGATGGTATCGTTGAAAACGAACTGCAACCCGATTCGTAGCCACATCGAGAGCAGTCCCTGGGCGACGAGCTCCGCCTCGCCTGGCTTGACGGAAAACCCCAGCTGCTGCATGCCGAGCTTGAGCCAGCCGAGCATTTGGGGGTTCATCCCGTCGCGAATCTCGTTCGGCGCCATCCCGGCGATCGCCCGCTGGCTGATCACGGCGATCACGGTGCGGTTCTCGTGCCAGTAGGTCAGAAATTCGTCCGCCACCGCTTCGACCAGCTCGGGGAGGCGCGTCGCCTGCAGCTTGCCCAGGTGGGGCAAGAGCCGCGCGACGAAGCCTTCGTTGAACTCGCGCAAGAGCTCGTCGATCAGCTCGAGCTTGTCCTTGAAGTGTACGTAGAAGGTGCCCTTGGCGACGGATGCCTCGGCGGTGATCTGGCCGATCTGCGTCTCGGCGAAGCCGAACTCTTCGAAGCAGGCGATAGCGGCGCGTTTCAGCTCGCGCCGGGTGGCCTCTTTCTTCTCTTTTCGGGTCATCGTCGTCACTGGGCTCACAGACACGTTCATTACACCCTCCATTCACTGAACCAAGGTCAGTGAATCACTGTCCAAGTCGAAAGTCAATCAAAATCGTCCGTCGACGGCAATTCGTTCCGTGGCGACAGTCCTTGACAGCGATCGGCGCCGATGCTGTAACTGTGGAGA